>JBFMAK010000001.1:300000-581125 GCA_040755695.1 Candidatus Diapherotrites archaeon
CTTTATTGGGGCAATGAAGTATCCGGGCTTTGGGCTGGCTGAAAGGAAGAAGGTGTTTTCTGAAGGGCTTTCAGGCTCAATTACAGGCGCGATTATCTGGTTTTTCTCCAGCAGTATTTGCTGGACTGGCTCAATTATGAAATCAGGGTATAAGCCTCTCACAATTACCTTTGCTTCTGCCTTGTTGTCGTTTTCGTTTGATTCATTTAAGTCATTTAATGCGTCTGCAAAGGCAGTAAATTTTACTTCCCCTGAGTAATTGAGGGCACTTAAATTAAAGCTTTCTTCTATTTCTGCTCCTGCGTCAATTTTTTCTGTTATGTCTCTTGACTCAATCAAGCTTTCATCATCAAATAAATAGAGTTTGAATGGCTCCCCTGAAAAAATGGTGCCTGAATTCTTTATTTTTACTTTTAATGGAACTGTTTCTTCATAGTTGTAGTTTTCTTTTTCCAGTTCAATTTCTGTTTCAAGGTTCGGCTTTGAATAAATTGAAGGGTTGGGCTTAAGGTCAATGCCTTTTGTTGCTGTATTGTTGTTTTCGAATAATTCTTCTATTGTGTTGTTTTCGTCAACCCAAATAAGCAGAGAATATTTTCCTGGCTCAAGGTTCACTGCATTGAAGTCAAAGCTTATTTTCTTTTCTTGTCCTGGATCAAGTATATCGATTTTTCCTTCAAAGATTTTCCTTTTAATTTCAGCTGAAACAAGATAAGCTGAAAGGAGTATGTTTTCTGCGTCAGTCAGCCCTGCATTTGACACATTAAAATCTACTTTTACGTTGTCTCCGATCATTGGTTCTTCGGGCTGGGTTTTTACTGAGTCTTGGGGGATTAGCAGGTCAGGCTTTTTTGATATCACTTGAATTAAAGAGCTTTTTGTTACATAATCAATTATATTGTCTGAACTGTCAATCATTGCAATTTTTGTTTTGTAGGTGCCGTCTGTTGCCTGCGACTCAATTCCACAGGAGTCTGTTATTATTGTGCTCACTGTTATTCTCTTGCAGATTTTTCCTCCATAGGTGTATTCTTCTACCCAGTCATTCAAGTAAACCTTTTTTGTGCAAACCGAATTCTGGTAATTCATGTCAGAGTAAATATCTATGATGTAGCCTTTCGGGCAGTAGGTTGAGTAATCAAAAGAAATTGTCACAGGGTCGCCTGGAGAAATAACTTCTTCCTCCGGGCCTGAAATTGTTACGGCTGCAGAAGAATAATTAATTATAATCAAAAATAAAAATAAGATGGCCGGAACCAAAAAAATTTTTTTCTCTTTCATGCGATCTCCTGCTTTTTTGCCAGGTCCTGAAGTCTTTCTTCGATCTGGTCTAATTCCAACTCATAGTTTTCTGATTGCTGGTAGAATATCTGTCTTGAAATCAACTGCTTGTTGAAGTAATCGTCCTGCAATTTCTTCTTCAATTCAACCAATTTCCTTTTCCTTCTCTGCAGCCTTATTTTATCAATGAAAATTCTTGCCTCTTTCACTGAAAGATAGGAAATGTATATTATGAATAGGGCTGGGAATATAAAAAATATAGCGTTCTGCTGCAGTATAAAGTACCAGTATCCCAGTGGATTCAAGTTTAAGGTAGTTTTCCCTTTGTTGCCGAACTGGTCTCCTGCCCTGATTTCTATTGTCAAGAGTTCGTTCTTTAGATTGTAGGAGGCAATTTCAGCCCAGTAAAAGCCTTTTGTTTTGTTTAAGTCAATGTCCTGTTCTTTTCCATAAGAAAACTTCACTGTCGCATTCTTTGGGCTTGAGCCGTCAGGGTAGACTGCATCAAGTTCAATTCTTATTGGGCTGCCGTAAATGAAATCGTTTCCAATAGGCTTTCTTATTTCAAGGTCTATTGCCGCGGGCTCTATATTGATTGGAAGGGATTGTTCGCCCCCGTGGAATTTGTCCGAGACAAGTGCCTGTGCAATAACTGTTATTTCTGCTTGGCCTGTCAGGGCATCAGGCTTAATATAATAATTTAGGTCTCTGAGGGAATAAATTCCATTTCCTACAAAGGAAAGCCTGTTCTTTCTGCCTTCAAGGTCCCAGTAATAGGCTTCAGCATTGCTTACAGGAATTCCTGCGTCTGTTATTTCAACTGAAATATTAAGGGAGGAAGTCCTTATGTATGTAGTTGAGGAAGGACTCAAGAATTTTATTTTAAGGAACTGGCAGTAATTCTTTCCTGGTTCAGGGGAAGAACTAACATAAATTTTTTTTGTTTCTGTGGTATTAGCATCCCTTACAGTCAAAAGCCATTCTCCTTCAGGATCAAGGCATGAGATATTGTAGGTGAAGGAATAGAATTCTTTTATTCCAGGGCCTGCCTTAAGGCTTCTTATCTCTTTGTTTCCTTTTGTGCCTGTAATGTTTAATTCCGCAAATTCTACTGCCTGCCCTTCAATTTTTATTTGGTCGCCTTTGAAGTATGTTTTATTGTCTGTCTGGATCGTGAGGGAATTAATTCCGGGAATTATAAAAGTAATAAATAAAAGGAATAAAGCAAGTGCAAAAAATTTTTCTGCCTTCATTCTTTCTTCTCCTTTGCCTTCTTTTTTACTGTGAACAGGCCCTCAAATTCTTCTTCTCCTTTCTCTGGCATTCCTTTTCTTTCTTTTTTCTTTTTTTCAACCTTAAAGATTGGAGGTAAGGGTTCCTCTCGTGTAATTTCTTCTACTGTTTCCGGGGCCTCTCTTCCTTCTTCTTTTTTGCCTTTGAATGCAGTGATTGCTGCCTCTATCTCCCTTATCTCTGATGTGTATTGGTTGAGTAAGGCATAATATTCTTCAGTGCTTAAAGCGCCCTTATTGAAGTATTTGTCTTGCAGTTCAAGCCTTAATTTGTTTAATTCATCCCTTCTTTTCTCTAAAGAGCTGAGTCTTGTAAGCCTGTGCCTCACAATAAAAGCAATTGCTATAGCAAAGATGACCCCGAAAACCAGTGCATATAAAATCAGGGGATTTGTCCTGAAGAAATAATCCAAGCCGTATTCTCCGCTTACCTGGACATAAAGTTTTTCTTCTTCTGAGTTGCCGAACTGGTCTTCTGCCTTGACCTGCACTTCAATCCTGTTGTTTTTCACCATGTTTGTGTCTGCGTTGACTGAGAAATAATAATAGCCTTCCTCCCTTTCTGATGTTTCAATGTTTTTGTCGTTTGCAGTTACAATAAGGTTTGCTCCTGTCAAAGGCTTTGAGCCCCCGTATGTTATTCTGAGCTTGAAGTTTATTGTTTCCCCTAAAGCAAAAATTGTTTTTGTGGGCTCAATCTTGTCAATAATAATTGGTGCGTTAATTACATTTATCTGCACGGCCTTTGAGCCTGCGAAAGTGAAATAATTTATGTCCTTGTGCGCCAGGAATTCAATTGACTGCTGTCCTAATTCAAAATCAATTGGGACAACAAAGCTGAGGAGATACTGCCCTGAGCCTTTTTCTTCCAGCCTTTCAGTTTGATTGTTTGAGAAGAGGGCTTTCACTTCAGCCCCTTTTACAGGCTCTCCTTCCCTGGATACATTCACAAGAATTTTTATTTCATCCCCTCTTGATGCAATAAAGCTTGAAACAGAAATTATGTTCATGTCAAGCGAAGGCGTAATTGCTTCTTTTGAAACATAAACAGTTTTCTGGAATAATCCCTCGTTGCCGTAATAGTCTTTTCCTGAGGCCTGGATAAGCCATTCGCCTTCAGGTTGATTGAGACTTGTGTGCTCAGAGAAGGAAAAAAAGCCGTTTTCATCTGAATTGCTTTTGTCTTCTAAAACAAGGTTATTTTTTGCAATAAGGCTCAGGCTCATTATTGTTTTTATTGGGGCGCCCCTTTTTTTGAGGGTGCCTGAAATTTTGATCAGGTCTCCCAATAAATAAAAATTTTTGTCCGCTGAAGCATCCATTTCAAGCACAGGGCTTATATTTAAATCGAAGTTCTTTGTGGTGCTTGCCCCAAGCATTTCAGCGTAAAGGATTGAAGCATAAACGCCTTTTGCAGCGCTTGCAGGAACTGCAAAAGAAAAAGCATAAATTGCATCGTTTGCCTTGCTGTCTGAGTGGTTGCCGTCATCATAGAGGGTGAAGTCCCCAAGGGCAGTCCTTGCAACCACATTTGCCTTGGAAGTCAATGCGCCGTCAGCCTTTACTTTTGCCTTGAAGGTCAATTGGTCTCCGTACATGAAGGAATCACTGCTTACAGGAGAGATTAATTCAACTGAAATCTCTTTTGGAGGGCAGTCAGAGGCGCAGTTGGAATAGTTTTCCCCTGACTCGCAGATGTGGTTGCCGCAGCAGAAATAGGTTATTGTGGGCCTGCATAATCCTGTGGCGCAGGAGTAGACCTCGCATGCAGAGCCTGGGACAGAGCCTTTGCATTCACCGCAGTCTGCAGGGCAGGTGCATTTGTCTTCGCCTGAATCGCAGACTCCATTGGTGTTGCAGGCTGCATGGGCATAATTAAACAAAAGCACAAAAGAAATTAATACAATTAAAATCAAGCAAATTTTAGGAAAAGAATTCATTTCCTTACACCTATTTCCTCTAATGCAGTTTTGCTTGCATCATATTCTATTGCAATCCCTTTTGGCGTAATATTGTAAGGTACTAGAGTTTTGACATGATTAGAGCACCTGAGCTTTAAGATTTCAAGCATTCTCTTCCTTGTCATTCCAACCTTTACATTGTAAAGAACAATTACGCCGTCTGCAAGAAATTCCTCTATTCCAGTCCTACTGTAAATTCCAGGGTCCTGCTCTGTTTCAGAGATAATGAAATTGATTGAGTCATACTGGTTCAAGGAATCAAACATGTGCTTTATGTAGTAACGGTAATTCTCAGTATTTCCCATGAATGCAACGCTCAACGCAGAAAGGCTGTCAACCACAATCTTGTCTGGAACAAAAGGAAGCTCCAATTGCTCTACCTGAATGAGCAATGCGCGCCTCTGCTTTACAAGAGAGGCTTCAACGCTCCTGGCAATCTTGAAAGGGTTGATTCTAAGTATTGCCAGCCTGTCTAATTTCTCAAACTTCTCTAGGTCCCAGCCGAAATTAACGCGCATATGCCTCTTAATCTTTTCATCTGACTCCTCGAACAGGATGTACACTGCCTTCTCCCCTGCCAAAAGGCCATTATAAATGGACTGCATTGCAAAAGTGCTTTTTCCTGTCCCGCAGCCCCCTGAAAGCAGGAAATTAGTGCCTTTTTCTACTCCTCCCTTCTCAATCAATTTATCAAAATCACTCACCCTGACTGGGACAAAAGGAACATCATAAGTAGGCCTTCTTGCAGCCCTTTCCTCAAGAAGCTCTTCTGCCTCGCCTCCAAAGACTTCTTCCTCTTTTTCTCTTTCCTCAGGTATTCCTCCAACCCCAAACTTAATCCCAAAAGGCATGCCTAAATTAGGCCTTAACTCCTATTTAAACCTTTCCAGTCAGAATACAAAAAATATATAAAAAATATATAATGGAGCACGGCAAAGCAAAATGTGGTTATGTATACAAATTGGTTTAAATTCTAATTAATTTAAATTATTATTCTATTTAATTTTTTTGAAGGCCTTTTAATTGGAGCGAATTAAAGCCCACGGAAAGGAGGTAATCCTTGTAGGCACTGCGCACATCTCAAGGCAGAGCATTGAATTAGTGGAAAAAACAATTGAGGAAGAGAAGCCTGAAGTAGTGGGAATTGAATTGTGCGGGACAAGGCTCACCCAACTGCGCTCTGGAAGGAGATGGAGCGAGACAAACATCGGCCAAATAATCAAAGAAGGAAAAACCTACTTGTTCCTTGTAAATTTAATGCTTTCAAACCTCCAAAAACAGTTGGGCAAAAAGATGGGTGTAAGACCGGGAGCAGAAATGTTTGCTGCATACAAGATCGCCCAAAAACAAGGAATTCCAATTGCATTGCTGGACAGGGACATCCAGGTTACAATGCGCAGGACCTTCGCCCTTGTTGGCCTCAAAGAGAAAATAAAGCTTTTGCTCTCCATTATTGCAGGCTTCTTCTCTGAAAAAAAGGAAGTCACAGCAGAGCTCATAGAAAAATTAAAAACAAAAGACATGATGACTGAATTAATGGAGGAATTCATGCGCACTGCCCCTACACTAAAGAAAGTCCTTGTGGACGAAAGGGATGCCTTCATTGCAAACAAGATTCTTTCACTTAAAGAAAAAAAGATTTTGGCAGTAGTCGGGGCAGGCCATGTTAACGGAATAAAGCAATTGCTGCTCTCAGGGAAAAAAATAGATGAAGGGAAATTAATTGAAGTGCCCAAGAAAAAGTCTTTGGTAATGCCTTTGCTTAAGTGGGGTATACCTGCAGTATTTGTAATTTTATTCGGCTACGCCTTCTTTTTGAGGGGGGCTTCGCTTACAATTGAATTGTTTGCTTGGTGGTTCCTGATTACTGGAGCATTAAGCGCTTTAGGCGCACTTCTTGCGAGAGCCCATCCACTCTCAATTGCAACAGCATTCCTTGCAGCGCCTTTTACAACCCTTCATCCTGCTCTGGCTACAGGCTGGTTTGCTGGAGCAGTGGAATTAAAGGTGTGCAACCCAAAAGTAAAAGACTTCGAGGAATTAAAAGAACTTCAGTCCTTGGGCGACTTGTACAAGAACCAGGTAACGAGAATTCTGCTGGTCACAGCCCTGACAAATATTGGGGCAACAATAGGGGTAGTAATTGCCCTGCCCTACATTTTCTCTCTCTTGGGATAATTAGAATTTTATTCAACTTTTGTTCCAGCCTTTACTTTCCCGTCCACTGTCACAATGGAAATATTGTTGCCGTCCACTGCTGCAAGAAGCATTCCTTCTGAAGTGATCCCATCAAATTTTCTTGGTTCAAGGTTATTAACTACAACAATGTTTTTGCCTATTAATTCTTCTTTTTGATAAATTCCTTTTATTCCAGCCACCAAAGTTTTTTGAGTGCCCCCCACATCTACTGTTAGCTTGAATTGCCTGTCTTTTCTAGGGATGTCCTCAACACCCAAAATTTTTGCAGTCCTTAAATCCAGTTTCTTGAATTCATTAAAAGTAATTTTTTCGCTCACCTTTTCTGCCCCCTTTTAATTTTCTTTCTCTTTTTTGCAGTATTAAGTTTCTTCACATTAATTTTTACCGTGGAAGAATTAAAAGAGATTACTGCGGCCCGCTCCAGAAACCTCAAAGCCTTTTTTATCTTAATCCTCTTCAACCCAGTCTTCTTCTTAATTTTCCCGAATTCTACCTTCCTCCCGTTCTGCAGTTCAGCCAAGACCCTAAGGCAGTCGAGCAACTTCATTTTTTTCACTCACTCAGGTTTTATGATATTGTATTTCCTTACTCTGGTTTTAAGGTGGACAGCAAAAGAAGACTTCCTCCCGGAAATTCTTGTATGGTCTTTCCTTATAAGCCTTCTTGCGTCCTCAATTGAATCTGCTTTCACTTCAGTGAACGCATTCCCTATCTCTTCAGGGAAATGGGCGTCGCTTCCTGCAATTTTGGGAAGAGAATTCTTTTCAGCAAACCTTTCTGCTTTTTCATTGAATGAATTGAAATAACACCTTGAATTGAATGCTTCTATTGCGTCAACTTTTTTTGCCTTCACTGCCTCATTCAATTTCTTGAAGTTGTTCCTGAAGACATCAAAAGGGTGAGGCACTACAACAATTCCGCCTTGGGCCCTAATTTCTTCTATTGCCTCCATATAATTTTTTTTCTTTATTTTTTCAGTCAAAAATAATCCCATCAATTCCCCAACAAACTTTTTTCCTTCATAAACCTTTAATTCTTCCCCTTGAATCACTTTCACTCCGGCTTTTCTTCCAAGGGCATTCAATTCCTTCCATGCCTTTACTGAATCATGGTCTGTTACTGCAATCCCATCCAGTTTTTTTTCGAGTGCTTTCTCAATTATTGTTTTAGGCAGGTTTCCAGCATCCTTCGAGTAAAACGAGTGTACGTGCAAGTCTAGTTTCATGAAATGACCTCGCTGAAATTATTTTCGAGCAATATGTTTTTAAATGATTATATTTATAATCATTATAAAAATAATCATTATGGTATATATGAAGTTTTACGACCGCGAACAAGAATTAAGGGAAATGAAGCTGCTTAAAAAAAAGCAGCCTTCAATGTTAGTTATAACTGGGAGAAGGCGTGTCGGTAAAACAGAAATAATAAAAAGATTTTTAGCAAAAGAAAAAGGCATTTATTTTTTTGTAGATAACCAAAAATCAGAAAAAATGCTTTTAAGAGAATACAGCAAACAGCTTTTAGAATACTTTAATCTAAAAGAATACATTTCTATAGATTCATGGGAAAAGTTTTTGGAGCTTATTTTTGATTTAGCAAAAAAGAAAGACACAACAATCGCTTTTGACGAATTCCAAAGGTTTCTTCAAATAAATCCTTCTTTTATAAACCAGCTTCAAAAGTATTGGGATGTGCATAGAAATAAAATAAAATTATTTTTGGTTTTGAGTGGTTCAAGTATTGGAATGATGAGAAAAATATTTATTGAGCAAAAAGCGCCTTTATTTAAGAGGGCTCAAAACATATTGTTTGTTGAAATATTTGATTTCAAGACAATATACAGTATTCTAAATGATTTAGGGGTCACTAGTTTTAAAACAAAATTAGAGATTTATTCGTTTTTTGGGGGGGTCATATATTATTATACTTTATTAGATTATTATAATGTAAAAAACACTGATGATTTACTGGAAAAACTTATTTTAAGAAAAAATGCTCCACTAAAAAATGAGGTTAGAGATATTGTAATTGAATCTTTTGGAAAAGAGCATAAAACATATTATTCTATTTTGACCGCTGTAGCTTTAGGGAAAACAACAAAAAAAGAGATATGCGATTTTGTTGACGTAAAAGAAACTTCTTTGTCCCATTATCTTTACGACTTAATGAATATACTTAATGTAGTGAATTATGATGTGCCGGTAACGGAAGAAAAACCTTGGAGGTCAAAGAAAGGGCATTATTTCTTAAAAGACAATTTCTTTAAGTTCTGGTTTAAATTCATTTTCAGAAACATGAGCTACTATGAAATAGGAAATTATGATTATATTCTTGAAAAAATAAAAATTGAATTGAATTCATTTGTAGGAAAAAATTTTGAGGAAGTATGTAAAGAGTTTTTGGTTGAATTGAACAAACAAAAGAAACTTCCTTTTGTATTTTCAAAGATAGGGAACTGGCTTGACAGAAAAGGCAATGAAATAGATTTGGTGGCGTTGAGTGATAGGCATGAAATATTGTTTGCTGAATGCAAGTGGCAGGACAAGAAGGTTGGTTTAAAAGAATTGTTCAGATTAAAAGAAAAGGCAAAGCAGGTTCAATGGCACGGTAAGTATAGAAAAGAATATTTTGCATTGTTCAGTAAGGCGGGGTTCGAGAGAAACTGCTTGAGTTACTGTAAAAAAAATAAGGTAATGGCTTTTGACCTTAAACACTTAAACAAGGTTTTCTCTTAATGTAGTGGTACTAAAAGAGCTGGGTTTGTTATTCTAATCAGCGCTGGCCTGAAAAGCCTCTGCCATAAGCCCTTTTTATCACAAAAAATTTTTTTTGTTGAAAGCCTCTTGTAAAAGAAAGTGAATAATGTTCCTTGAATTAAGGAAAATAGTGCAATCAATTTGTTCAATTGCTTTAAAGGAAATTCTTTCATTTTTCTTCCATTCAACTCGACAATTTTTCCCACAACCTTTTTCGCTTCAACTGGCCCGTCAAAGAACAAATGGTTGTCGCCTTTTGTAATAAGATAAAAATTGATGCCATTATTTCTTCTTCCCAGAAATCTGTGGGCAATAAGTTTTCCTCTTTGCCTGAAAACAATAATGTCACCAAATTCTGGTTTACTTGAATTAAAATATATCTTTGTTGCAGTGAAGGTTTTTGCTGTTGGTGCCATGCTGTTCCCAGTTACAACAAAAGAATTCTTTCCAGAAAAATATTTTTCTTTCATCTGATCACTTGATTGACGGGATTTCAGAGTAATAATTTAAGTCAAATTCTTTTTTTTCTATACTCACTAAATTTAGACTATATACCGGATCCCCTGTTTTTAAAACAATATAAGGTTCCTTTGAGCTGATTAAGATTTCACCTACACGAACATTTTCTTTGTAGATATCAACTTTAAGACATTTAATACCCTTATAATCACAATTATTGTCTTGAATTTCAATATAATTAAAACCGTAATAATTAGGAGAAGAAAAAGTCTTGCTTTCCAAGAAATTTTTTAAATTAAATTTGTCTTCAACCCTGTTTAAAACATAAAAATAGAAAGGCAACAAAAAATATGCTCTTTCATTTAAAAATGGATCAATGTTATAGTTTGTTTCTTTGCTATGCTTCATTTCTTTTGTAAGTATCCCGCGGCCATGAAAAGAGTTATCCTGCTTGTTTATTTCAAATGTATCAAGGGCAATTACAGTTTCAGTTTCTTCATCCTTGTCCGTCAGAAACCATTTCGGAAATTTTCCTACAATTATTCCATTCCACCAAGAATCATTTTCGTCAGTGATATAAATATTGTAATAAACCTTTGCTTTCACCGGCTCATTCCAAAAAATTTCATAATTTAACATAACGCCTTTGCTGAAGTCTATTTTTCGCTCAAAAACAAATTGCTTGCTGGAATAGAAAGACTCCAAGGAATTTGACGGCGTTAACTTTATTGAAATTTTTCCGCTCGTTATATCGCATTTAAAGCTTATTGTATTCAAACCTTTATTCAAATCAAAATAATTAAAGCAAAGCAGGGAATCACTGGAATCGAAAATCTCAATTCTTGTTTTTTTTGCTTCACCATTGGAAAACAATGAAACAGCAAGTTCTAGAATTCCAAAACCTTGCTCAGCATTAACAGAAATCTCTTTTACTTCGAGAAAAATATTTTCTTTGGTCTTTGGCTTATCTTCTATGCAGCCTGCTAAAAAAAACAGCACTAAAACCAACAAAAAGTACTTTTTCATTTCATACCATTAATACTTATTCTCTTATTTAAATATATACAGCTCTTTAGACCTCAAAGATAGATTGCGGGGTAGAACATTATTTTAAAAAACTTCTGGGTATTCTATTAACTATGAAGAAAAAAAAGTATAAAAAGCCTTCAATAAAAAAATTAAGTATTAAGGCTGCTAGAGGGGCTACCGGAATTGCTACTAATGTATGACCACTAAATTAATGCCTGGTTTTGAACTTGCCTTATAAAAACAAAATAACTTCTATTAGTATCCTATACACACACAAATGCCCTATTTATTGTGATCACTGTTGTGGTAATTTTTCTCCTAAAAGAAAAGAAAAATTGACCCCCAAAAAAGTCTTGGATTATTTCAACGATATCTCTTCAATAAAAGTCAAAAAAATATGTTTCACCGGCGGGGAACCCTTCCTTTTTTTTGATGAATTAATTAATTTGATTTCAAAAGGAAAAAGAATGGGGTTTAAAATTTCAGTTATTTCAAACGGCTTTTGGGCAGTGAATGAAAAAGAAACAAGAAAGATAATGAGGCTTCTGTCAAAAAATGGTTTAGCTGCCATTAAAATCAGTGCCGATGAATTCCACCAAAAGTTTATTCCTATAGACAATATTTTGAACATTTTAAAAATAAGCAATAAGCAAATACCATTAAAAACAATCATTTCGTTCACCAAAACTAAAGACCTAAACCACTTAAATTTACTACACTTTTTTAAAAAATTCAGGAAACTCCGCCTTCTTGTTCAGCCGGTTATCCCTGTTGGCAGGGCAAAAAACAAAATTAAAAAAGAAAAAGTGCTTTATAGAAAGATTGACCCCAAAGCAAAATGCCCTATGCCTGATCTTCCAACAATTGATGCTTATAAACAAGTTTATGTATGCTGTAATGGAATACTTGCAGGAAGAAATTCAATTTTTCATATAGGAGATACATCTAAAGAAGAACTAAAAGATATTCTCCTTAAATTCAAAGAAAACAGATTAATACATTTCTTAAAAACAGAAGGACCTTTTATACTTGTAAAAGAATTAGAAAAAAATAAATTAAGAAAAAGAAGGGAAATAAAGACAAAAAAATATGTGGGGGTATGCGATTACTGCATGAAACACCTTGCAACATACAGAAAAAACGACATAGAGAAGGCTTTGGAAAAAATCTACTTAAAATAAATTAATTTTAGGTCTTTAAGTTTTTTAATGCAATCAAAAAGATCCTTCTTTGCTTGCCCATCTTTTAGCTTATATTTGTTTTTTGTAGCTTGCGAGATTTCTTTGAAAGAACTTTTTCCATTAATTTTTTTCCAGATAAACGATGCAGTAGAATTCAGCCTGAAAAAAAAATATTTTTCAGGTTCAAAGACTAATACCTCCCCTTCAATTTCTTTCCATTCAACATCTTTACATTTATATGCAATTTTTTTGGCATTCATTTTTCCACCAAAGCCTTAATCATTTAATTCAGAAATCTTTATAACACTTTCCTTATTTTCACCCAAACCTTTTTCTCAGGCAAGAATTCAAGGTTGAAGCATTTGCTTCTTTTTACTACGCCCATTGCAAAATCAAATGCCTGAAAAAAGGAAGGATCTTTTTTCATGTAAAGAAAATTTAAAGCAAAATTGCTATTAATTAATTTAAAGATTGAGTTAATAGGGTTTAATTTGTACAAAAAATTTTTCCTAGCTTTTTTGATAAAGAAAAGAGCTTTCAAAGGAAGCCCTTTTTTTGAACCTTTGAATTCACCAAAAAAAGGAAAAGAAAAAACAAAAATTTTTCTTCCCGCCACTTTTAACACATTCATATCATCACTAAATGTTCGATCTTCACTTAATAGTTTCATTATAGTGGTTTTTCCTTCTCCTGAAGGCCCTAAAAAAACCAATGCCTTGTTATTTTTGTTCACAGCTGAGGAGTGAAGCATTAAGGCTTTTTTCTTTAAAAAAAACAACGAATAACAAATCATTAAACTTATTTTAAAGGCATTGATAAACTTGCTTTTATAATTAGGTAAATTCACCTCTATTGTTGCATAACTCCTCCTTAAGTTAATTTTGCATTTCCATATCTTTGAAAAACCTTTTTTATTAAAAATAAAAACTCCTTTTTCTTTTGAATTCTTCATACTTACTGGGAGGGTTAATGGGGCCACATTTTTTTTATTTAAAGTGATTTTTTTTTTGTTGCTTTTAACTAAAAAATTTATTGTAAACTCTTCTTTTTTATTTGAAATAAATTCGCTGTAATCTTTCTCTAGCAAATCAATTATTTCCATCCTATTAGAGGTTATTAATGTTGTTGTCCCAGCCAGACTTATTTTTGTCTTAAAATTTTCTTGAAAAAAATCATTTTCCATTAATTCAACTCCTAATCTTTTTTTGTTCAAAATAATTCCGGGCAACACGCTTTAATAAATACATTTTTTCAGCAAAACCTTTGTGAGGGTAATAATAAAATGAAGGGAATATTAAAGGAAACTTTTTTATTAATGATATTATTTCTTTCTTAGTTGAAGCAGATAAATTAAATATGACTTGGTTACTTATGTCAGAAACAATGCCTTCATCAAACTTTATTGAATGTCTGTATTTATGATAGAGGGCTGAATTTGCTAGAGGACTACATAAATGAAGCTGTGTTCTAATTCTTTTGCCATATAATCCGTTGTAGAGGGTTCTCAAAAACATCGTTTTCCTGAAATCAGCAATTGATTCAAAGGGGAAGCCCCAAACAAATGAGACCAAAGTATCATCAAAATATTTCATTGATTTGTCAATCACTTTTTCAGCTAATTCAATGGTGAAAGGCTTATTGATGCGTTTAAGCACATTATTTGAAGCGGATTCTATGCCATAATAAATTCTTTTAAAATCACTTCCTGATAATTCTTCCATTAATCTTTTGTCCATGCAGTTCACTGACGCTGAACACCCAAAATTAGCATCTATTTTTTGTTTTCTTATTTCTCTGCATAAGGCAATAACCCTTTTCTTGTTCAGAGCGAAATTATCGTCAACCATCCTTATCAACTGCGGCTTATATTCTGAAACCACAAAATTTATTTCATTAACTACCCTCTCGATGCTTCTAAATGTTACTTTATTATTACACTGTGGGTTTATGCCGCAAAAAACGCATTTAAATATGCATCCGCGTGAGCTTGAAATATGGAATGTATTATAATTACTTAAATCAATTGAATTATTTATTGGAGACGGAAATTCATCCAAATTTATTGTTCTTTCTCTTGTAAAATTTGAAATAACTCTGCCATTGCTTCCGTAAGTTATTCCTTTAACTTTTCTAAGAGAATTTTTTTGTTTTATGGCATTCATTAATTCAACTATTGTTTTTTCTCCTTCGCCTCTCACAATTACCCCAATTTGAGGAAAATTCCTCATTACCTCTTCCTCAATACCATTTATTGCTGGCCCCCCAACTATAATCGTTTTTTCAGGGAATTTTTCTTTTAATTTTTTTATTCCGATTAATGCAAAAGGCAAAAATTCAACAGAAAAACTTAACCCCACAATGTCTGCAGAATTTTTTAGAAACTTAACTAAATTTTGTGGGTCATACTGGTTTTTGTAGGAGTTAAATTGATAATCTTTAAAATCAACTGAAAAGCCGGCTTTTTCAAGACTGCTTATAATATACAACACTCCAACAGGAGTGTAGGCAATCTTTTTTGAGTTCTCTAGATATTTAACCCTCAAATTTACAAGTGTTATGTCAGCCATTTTTTACTACCTAAAATTAACATTGATTTTTAATCAAGCAAAAAACCTTTAATGAATGGAATTAATTTTAATTTGTCTTTTAATCCTTTAGTCCAATAAAACCTAAAATATAAGTACCTTAATCTAAATAAAACCTTATCTTTCCAAAAGTATTCGCTCTTGAGTATTCTGTTTTCATTAAAATTTTTTAAAAATAAGAGTGTTTCTTTTTTTGAATTTCTCTTTAACTTATTCATTGTTTTTTTTGGGATTTGCATTTCAAACAATTTTTGAGCTAAAAATAGTGAATGATAAAGTATTTCGCACACATTAAATTCAATTGCTCTCTCAACAAATTTATTCCAATCTATTTTAAATTTTTCAATTATTTTTTTCATTCTTAATAGATTTGGTATTGCCACTTGGAACGCATGGGAGTAAATTAAATGTAAAGAAAAATAAATTAATTGGTCTTCAGGACAAAAGGTTCTCAGAAAATTGTTCCCTTTTATTGGCTTTGAGTCTTTCCGCATCTTATTTATATCTAAATTAAAGGAATTTATGGGAAACAAGAGGTGCTGGTGCAACTCAAAATCTACAGTGAATGAACCAATTTCTTTTAAGAAAGGAGTGTGAATGCTATAACTCTTAAAAAATTTGTAAAAAATGGTTTCCTTCCCAACATAGTCCATTTTCTTTAATTCATATTCAATTAATGGAAAATCTTCTTTTCCCGCAAACAAATCAATGTCAGCTTCAGCCAGAAAATCATCTTCAAAAACTTCTTTTAATGCCCACCCCTTCAAAAGAATTACTTGAATTTTTTTCTCTTTTAATCTTTCAGCCAATTTTTTTAGCTCCCTTTTCAACAACATATTTTGGGATACAGAAAAAGAAAATAATTCTTCTAACTCTTTCATCTCTTTTCCTTTGTAACCCAATTTTTTCAAATTCAAGTAAATAGGATTAAAAACTAAATGATATTTGCTCATCCCAACAACTTCTTTCATGTTTATTCCCTGTTTAAGCAGGCTTTGAGCTTTAGCCAATCCTTTTTTTCCCAAAGGATAATCTGCACATAACAAAAGCAGTTTCTGTTCATTTGAAGGGCCCATTTCTTATTCCTCAATTTTTTTTGCCACGCAAAATAATGATAAACCTAAAGGCAATCTGATTTTCTTTGAAATCTTTGACTCAAAAGAAAGAATACTTAACAAAAGCCTGTTCACTGTTGGATGGAGCTTCATTAAATCGGACTCTCTGTCTTTAGAGAGGTTTTTGATCAACCTGAAGATTGTTATTAACGGAAAAAGCAAAGAATTCCAGTAAACTATTTTTTCTATTGCAAAGCCTTCCTTAATAATTTTTTCTTTTAATTCCTTTTTTGTGTATCTGTGCCTTATGTGAACTGCTTTGTCGTGAGCACTGTAAAGTAAATTAAAGGCAGGTTCATTGATTATTATTATGCCCTTTTTTTTGAGCACTCTGTTGAATTCTTTTAATGCTTTTAAATCGCTTTCAACCCATTTATGACATAAAACATCAAGTGAAAGAACAGCATCAAAAGAATTATTTTTGAAAGGAAGTTTCTCTATAGGGGCATTAACTAAATTCCTCAAGCCTCTTTTCCTGCAATATAAAAGGGCTCTCATTGAAAGGTCAAGACCCATTACTTTTACTGTCGCACTTAATTCTTTTGCCAGAATTCCTGTCCCGCAACCTGCATCTAAAATCATTAAATTCTTTTTTCCAGAAAAATCTTTAATTCTTTCATGCACTAGTTTTCTGAGAAAAGAATTCCAGAAAAATTCTTCCTCCAATTCAAACAGTTTCTTGTATTCAAATTTTTCCATTTATTATTCCTTTCCAAATTTTTTCTTGAAACTAAAAATGTAAGGAACCATTTTAATTTCTCTCATTAAGCTAAAAGAGCTTTTTCTTTGCTCATGCCACACTACAGGCAATTCAATAATTTTCATTCCTTTCTTCTGTGCCCTAATCAAGAGTTCTGCGTCCCAGAACCAGCCTCTTGATAGAGAGGCATCATAGCCTAATTCTTTCACTAATTCAATTAATTTTTTTCTTTTAAATGCCTTTATCCCGCAGTTATGGTCTCTTATTTTTGAATTGAAATAAAACTGAATGAATTTGTTGTAAAGGAGGCTCATGAGGCGCCTGGAAATCCTCCTTTTTATTCTACTGCCTTTCACATACCTGCTTCCAAGGGCAATGTCTTCTCCTTTCCTTATTTCTTCAACCAGTTCAGGGATGGCACTCAAGCTTTGAATTGAATCAAGGTCCAGAAATACAACTATGTTGCCTTTTGCCTGCAGGAATGATTGCGCAAGATTTTCTCTTCTTGTGGGCCCTTTTTCAAATTCAATTAATTTAATTGCTTTTTTGTTTTTCGCGAATTCCTTTATTATTTTCCTTGAATTATCCTTTGAGTTATCATCAACTACAATCAATTCAAATGACCTAAAACCCTTATTCAGGAAATCATACATCTTGTGCAGGTTCTGCTTAACAGAACTTTCTCCGTTGTACACAGGCACAAAAAAAGACACTTCAGCCATTTTTTTTCTTAACCTCAAAAATTCTTGCCAGCCAAATTCATTAAAGCTCCAAGATTCATTGAGCCAATGAAATTGTATTCCATGCAGTTTGCGCTTAGGCAGGAACCGCAATTTAAGCCAGATAACTTTTCAAATGCTTTTTCAAATCCATTTTCAAAAAAGTTTAGTGCATTAAATTTTTCCATTGAATTAAAGCACGGAAAAATGTCTTCGTTGGAGTCAATGTGACAGAACTGCCTTCCAGCAAGGCATTTTATAGCCTTTGACGAATCAGGCCAGTACAGTAAATGCTTCAGGTACTGCATTGAATTTGCAACCTTTTTTCTTTCAATCTTTGCTTCAATCAATTTTTTTACTACATTCTTGTATTCTTTTTCTGATGGTCGGATTTTTTCTGTTTTGCCTGAAAGCCTTGGGTTGTGGTGTAATGGCTGGAATGAAGCCCAGAAATTCAGTTCTTGGGCTTTTTCAAGAATGAAATCAATTTCATTCAAATTATATTTTGTGAGCGTTGTTACAGTCCATACCTTAATTCCGTTTTCCCTTGCTTTTTTTATTGCACCCACCACTTTTTCATAGCATTTAATTCCTCTTTGCATGTCATGGATTTTCTTGCTTCCATCAAGACTCAATACAAGCAAATTCAAATTCTTCAACTCATCAATTCTTTTCTCTGCAAGAATTCCATTTGACCCCAGAGTAGTGAAAATTCCTTTCTTGCGCGCAAAATCAATTATTTCTCCAATGTCTTTTCTCAGCAAGGGCTCGCCCCCAGTAAATCCAATCCTTTTTGTTCCTTTTTTTGAGAGGACTTCAATTACTTCAAGCACTTGCCCTGTACTCAAATCCTTGATTTTTCTTTCTGGAATATTGCAGTAAATGCATTTGGAATTGCACTTGTTTGTAATTGAAAAGCCTGCATTCAATGGAATTCTGGCCCCAAACAAATTGCATTTAATTATGCCGCCAAACAAACTTACGCCTTGAACAAACCCCATCAAACCAACTTTTAATGCATCAATTAAATAATTTAGCTAACATTAGAATAAATAGGTTATATGCTGGAAAAAGTGCCTAGATTCCAGTTATACTGGAACAAAAAAATCTTTCTTGCAGGACTAAAGACAATTCTTTCAGGTAAAACAATTGAAGGCCCTAAAATAAAAGAATTCGAGGGAAAATTTTCTCGCTATATTGGAGCAAAATATGCTGTAAGCATTCCTTCAGGAAAGATGGCGTTATATCTTTCAATTAAAGCCTTAAAATTAGAGAGAGGCTCAGAGATAATTGTGCCCGCATTCACAGTGCCCGAAGTTGTTTCAATGGTTTTGTGCGCTGGGCTAAAGCCTGTTTTTATTGACATAGAAAAAGATTCATTTAACATTGACCCCCAAAAAATTGAAGAAAAGATTACAAAAAAAACAAGTGCAATTCTATTAACACACTTATATGGGGAACCCGCAGACATCAAAGAAATCCAAAAAATTGCAGTGAGGCATAAGCTGAAAATAATTGAGGACTGCGCGCAGGCCTGCGGGGCAGAATACAATGGAATTAAAGCAGGGAATTTTGGTGATGCAAGCTATTTCAGTTTTGGTCTAGTAAAAAATCTGAATACTTTGGGTGGCGGAATGGTTTTGAGCAACAACAAAAAATTGATTGAAGATATAAGAATGGAAACAAGCAATTTTTCAGAACAAAAAAAATCAATTCTAATAAAAGAATTTTTTACTGCAACAATTTTATGGGTTATGACTTCAAGAATCATTTTTTCCATTATTATCTGGCCCTTGCTTAGATTCATTAAAATTTTTAGAAAGAATTCCATGGACAAAGCTTTTGAATTAAAGGAAGAAGAGCTTTCAGTGAAAGAAATTCTTGAGCATTATAAAAATAAATTTTCTAACTTTCAAGCATTGATTGGATTGCTTCAATTGAATGAGCTGGAAAAAAACAATAATAAGAGAATTGAGAACGCAAAAATTTTGATGCGAGAACTGAAAGGAATTAGAATGCTGAAGCTTCCTGAAGAAAGAAAAGGCATTAAAAGCATTTATCCATTTCTTGTAGTGAGAGTGCCAACACAAAAAAGGGATTGGTTTGTTGAAGAATTATTTAGGAAAGGAATTGACTGCAGCAAAGGAAACCTTAAGGCATGCAATAAAATGCAATTATTCAAGGAATTCAGAGCAAGATGCTCTAATGCAGAAAGCGCAGAAAAAGAAGTTCTTTACATTCCAGTGCATTCAACCCTTAATCGGCATGACATGAAATTGATTGCAGAAAAAATAAGGGAAACGATAGAATGAAAATTAAAAAGATTTTTAATAAAGAGCTAAAGTATGAATTGATTGTTCTTGCAGCCTTTTTGGTTTTAACTGCTTTCATGACTTATCCTTTAATTTTCCGGCTTGACTCTATTTTTTTTATTGATGCTGATTCTACATGGTACACATGGAATTTTTGGTTATGGAATAAGTCTATTGTAGAATTGCATGAGAGCCCTTTTCGCACTGACTTTATTTATTACCCCCAGACCATAAGCCTGAGCCAGTCCGAGCCAAGCCCTCTAAATTCTTTTATTTCTATTCCTTTACAGCATCTTTTCGGGTTGAATGCCTCGCTTAATTTATTGCTTTTGTTTTCTTTTGTTTTGGCTGGCTTTGGAGCCTATCTTTTGGTTTATTATCTTACTGAAAACAGAATTGCTGGTTTTGTTGCAGGAATAATTTTTGCTTTTGCTCCAACCCATTTCGTTCAAGTGCTTGCAGGCCAGATAGCAACTGCTTCAATTCAATGGATTCCTTTATTTGTACTGTATTTAATTAAGACTTTTAAAGAAAAGAATTACAGGAACGCTGTTTTTGTTGCACTGTTTTTTGCTTTAACCACTTATTCTTCCTGGTATCTTTCAATGTTTCTTGTTTATTTCACTTTGTTTTTCTTTGCTTATAACTACTTTTATGAAAGAAATAAATTGCTAGACAAGGATTTAATCAAGCGCTCTGCTTTAATGGTTGGAGTTTCAGCTTTTATTGTCCTGCCATTGTTTTTGCCTCTAATACCTGAAATAATTGACTCCCTTAATTTCAAAAACTATTTATTTACTTCAGACCACTTCATTCACTCGTCTGATTTAGCGGAATTTTTTATTCCTTCAGGCTACCCCCCATTTTTTGGTAATACTTCCAGTAATTTTTACAAGAAATTTTTTGGCGAGGAAATTGTATTAAGTGTTTTCATAGGTTTCACTGTATTGTCTTTGAGTATTGCTTCTTTATTTAAGGTTGACAGAAAAAAGACTCTTTTTTGGGCCTTTGCTGCTCTGCTTTTTTTTGTTCTGTCTCTTGGTCCAGTGCTTCAAGTGTTTGGCAATTTAAGCATTTTAGGCTCGAAGCCTATTTACTACAAAAATTTTGTTCAGTCTTTATACGATGGTGAGTCAAGCATATCATATAACAGGGAAGTGTTAAAGCAGCCTGGCGTTATTCCCTTGCCTTATGCTTTTTTGGAGGAATTTCCTTTTACTGCTTTGCTTAGGGCTGTACACAGATTTGCTTTAATGCTTATGCTGTGCTTGAGTGTTTTGGCTGGATTTTTTTGCGCTAGACTGCTTAAAGATGAAAGGAAAATGTTTGGCATTGCAAAAGGCAAATTGTTTGTTTTCCTTATTTGTGTTTTTATTTTGTTTGAGTTTTTGGTTATTCAACTTCCAATTCAAAGTTCTATTGTGCCAGAAAAATTTTTAGAGCCTTCCTTCTTTAAGGAGATTGGCAGTGATAAAGAGAATTATGCTTTAATTGAACTGCCGTACAGTACGATTTATGGTTCAAGATTTTCAAATATTCTTAATAGGCGGTATAATTATTATCAGACAATTCACGGAAAAAAGATTGTTGGGGGCTTTGCTGACAGGCTGCCTGTAGAACAGGTTAATTATTCAAAGAAATTGCCTTTCGTGCGCCTACTATTGTATCCTGAATTAATCAATGAAGAGAATATTAATGAATCGCCAGAAATATTGAAGGAATTGAAAATCAAGTACATTGTAATTCACGACAAAATATACATTCCGTACAGAAATAAATATATTGATTTGAATAAACTAATAATGCCTGAAGACGTTAGCAAATTGGGAAAAATTCTTGAAAAAAATTTCCCTAAAAGCAACTGGAAGCAATACCCTGAAGAGCACATCACAGTAATAAAAGTTTATTAACCAAAAAGATTTCTTTTAACGAGCCTTGCCCCCACAGTCATCTTTATTTTTAAGTCACTTAAAGACTTTAATCCAAGCAATTGTTTTGCAATAAATTTTGGTTTAAGGTAATGGTTTCTGTAAGCCTTTCGAGCAAAATATTCCAGTTCTTTTCTGCTTAAATGAGGGTAAGAAATTATTGCCTGTACTGCAGGGTCAATTGGTTCATAGTCTCTTGATTTTGTGGCAATCCAGCCTTTCCTTTTTGCCTGGAAATAGAATTCTGTTCCAGGGAAAGGAGAAGCAATGCTGTAAAGCGCATAATTCACATTCAATTTCTCTGCCTCTCTTAAGGTGTGCTCAATTGTTTCTGTTGTTTCCAAAGGCGTTGCCCCAAATAATATATTTATTTCTGGTTCAATTTTGTATTTCTTCAAAATTTCAATTGCCTTGTAATAAGATTCAACTTTAATGTCTTTTTTTACAGCATCCAAAATCTTCTGATTGAATGATTCAATGCCCAAATTAATGCACTTGCATCCTGCTTCAGCCATTGCCTTTGCATTCCTTTCTGTAATCATGTCAGCGCGGGCATAACAATACCACTCCAAACCCAAGTCCTTTATTCCATTGCATATCTCTGAGGTTCTTTTTTCATTCCAGACAAACTCATCATCAATTACCGTAACAGACTTAAAGCCTTTTCCTGCAATGTCTTGGAATTCTTTTATTACTCTTTCAACAGGATAAAGCAAAGGCGAAGGTTTTGTATTAAATTTCTTTTTGTATTCCAGTTCTCGGGCAAAACTCAAAGCATTTGGAACGCAGAAAGTGCACCTGCCAAAACACCCCCTTGAAGTCAAAATGGTTGTATGAGGCAATTTTGATAATTTTGGATTGAAATAAGGCTTATGGTTGAGTAAGCTTCTGTCAGGAATTGGAAGCACCGAAATATCTTTTATTTGGAGTGCAGAAAAGTTATGAATTGCCCTTTTTGCTTTTTTTCTTTTCAATGCATTCAGCAAATTAAGCGATGCAATTTCATGTTCTCCTCTTATGACAAAAGTATCATCTTTGTCCAGAAAGTTTTTTGGGTTCCAAGTGGGTTGTGTTCCAGTAAAAATGAATTTGGTTTTGGGATTGATTTCCCTGATAATTTTCCTTGCATTAAAGTCTGTTTTCTCTGAGAGGAATACAGTAAAAAAAATATAAAAATCTGCATTGTTTTCTTCAATGAATTTTTTGAAGTAATTGATTGAACGGTTCTCAGCTTGCAGGTCCCTTATATTTACTTCAAAGCCTTTTTCTTTAAGCAGGGTCGCAGTTCCAAGCATTGCAATTGGAGGCAGGTAGTACAGAGAATAATTGCATCCGAAAATCCTTTCAACGCCCTTTTCTCCCTTTCCCGCAGGAGGAATTATAAAAGAGATTTTCATTTTAATGCCCCTCGAATAAAACCTAAAGCCCAGCCAAAAACCCAAACAAAAATTAATGAGGAAATAATTAATGGGTTAAGCTTGAATTTGAAATAAGAATAAAGTCCTGCAATAATTAATGCCATAAATTCTGCTGCAGCAGCATAAAAGAATAAATTAATTGAAAACAAAAGCAACAAAAATAACAGAATCAAGTTCAGTGAAGGAAGAAAGTGGTAGTATCTTGCGCTTTTGGGATGCAGTTTAATTAATTGTGTTTTTCCCAAGCTGAAACTGAATGCCTGCCTGAAAAACCTTTTGTAAGAGCCTTTCCTGTAATGCCATACAATTGCTTCGGGATTGAAAATTAGCTTGAATCCCTTTTCCCTTATTCTAAAATCTAATTCAGGGTCCTCGTTTGAAATCATTTTTTCATTGAACCCCTTTAATTCTTTCAGTATTTCCTTCCTATATATTACATTGCATCCAGGGTTGTGCTCAACTTCCTTAATTTTTTTTTCTCTGCTGCCGTATTCTGCTCCCAAAGAACTTAGGAGTTCAATTGTTTTCCCTATATGCTGAGAAAATTTAGAGTCATCTTTAGGCGTAAGATTTGGGCCACCAACAGAAGCAATTGAATTGTCTTTAAAGCATGAAATTAATTCTTTAAGCCAGTCCTTTGAGGCAACACAGTCAGCGTCCGTAAAAGCAATGAAGTCTCCTGAAGCCTTTTTTATGCCTAAATTTTTTGCAAAGACAATGCCTTTCCTTTTTTCAATGAAAAACTTGTCTGCGTATTTCATTGCAATTTTTTGTGAGCCATCGGTTGAGCCATTGTCTATTACAACCAATTCTTTGTCCTTGTATGAATTGCCTTTGACTGATTTGAGGCATTTCTCCAGTGTTTTTTCTTCATTCAGGACAGGCACTATAATTGAAACTTTTTTCAATGCCACCACTCTAATTATTATAATCAGAATATCATATTAATACATTACGAAAATAATTGGAAGAGGCGTTTTATGAAGGCATTGATTGTTGCGCCATATTTTCACCCTTACATTGCAGGCGGCATGAAGTATGCATTAGACCAAAGCCTTTGCCTGAAAAAAGCAGGCTTCAAAGTAATTGCAACTGCAGCAGGCCATAAAAGCAATAAATTCAAGAAAGAAATAATTGAAGGAATAAAGATATACAGGCTTCCAGCGCAATTCAAATTATCAGGCACTCCGCTCAGCCTTGAATGGAGGAAAAAACTGAATGAAATAATAGAAAAAGAAAAGCCTGATGTAATAAACGGGCATATTCCAGCGCCATTCATTGCAGACTTGGCTGCAAGAATTGCAGTAGAAAAAAGAATCCCTTTCATTTTAACTTACCATAATGACATAACAAAAGAGGATTTCTTTGGAAATTTGCTGTCAGAAGGCTATTATTCCATGCTTGGAAACAAAACCTTAAAAATTTCAAGCAAAATTATTGCCACCTCAGAATACTATGCAAAAAAATCAGTTCACTTGAGAAAATACGTGCACAAAACAGAATTTATCCCCCCAGCAGTGGACGAAAAAAAATTTAATTTGAGAGTAAACAGAAACTGGCTTAAAAGAAATTATAAATTAAAAAACAAAAAAATAGTTTTATTTGTAGGTTGCCTTGGAAAAGGGTATGAATACAAAGGCCTGAATTATTTAATTGAAGCGATTTCTATGACAAAAAAGGAAATTCCAGAAATAAAATTAATTGCTGTTGGAGGCGGAGAAGAAAAACAAAAATATGTTGCATTATGCAGAAAACTTGGAATTGAAAAAGAGGTAATGTTTGCAGGATTTGTTCCTTCAGAAAAACTGCCTTTATACTATGCGGGAAGCGATGCCTTTGTTCTGCCTTCAATAAACGACAGCGAAGGCTTTGGAATTGTGCTCATAGAAGCAATGGCTTGTAGGACTCCGGTAATTGGAACAAAGGCAGGAGGCATTCCTGCAGTAATAAAAGATGAAAAGGACGGCTTGATTGTGGAACCTAGAAATCCAGCAGAATTAAAAAACGCAATAATCAGAATACTTAAAAACAAAAAATTTGCGGGAAAGATTGCATTAAACGGCCATAAAAAAGTTTTTTCTGAATTCAGCCAGAAAAAATTCTGCAGCAAAATCACAAAAATATTTTTTGGGGCAGTGAAAAAATGAAGAAAGAGGATTTGAAGATTTTTGGGTTCATCCTCATTTTCACATTAATGATTTCACTGCTTACAGAGATGACCTCCTCAACAGCCCTCTACAGGGACCCATGGATGTTCAGACAGTTTGATTCCGCAAATTACATATTAGAAAAAAAAGTTTTTCCTTCAGAGAATTTGCTGCAAAACGAAAAAACCATACTTGAAAAATCTTTTTTTGGGGTGGGTGGAACTGCCTCTTACCCTTATCCAGTAATGCTCATCTCAAGCCTTTCAATTCTTTCTGACTTGAACACAGAATTCTTCATCAACCATTCTTATTTCCTTCTTTTAATTTTAGGCCTTGTTTATTTTGCGCTTTTCAGGAAACTTTTTGAAAGGACTGAACTGGCTTTAATCATTTCTGTTTTTGCAATGTTCTTCCCATTTGAACCCCTGTTCTATAAAATTACAGTCCACGGCTGGATTTTGATTAAAATATTTGGTGCTTTATCAATGCTTTTCCTGGTTTTCATAATAAAGGATTTTGAAGAAAAAAAAATGAGTTTAAGCAAAAGCGCTATTAGTTTTTTCTTTCTTTTTTATTTTGCCTGGCTGTCACTTCAAGCAGATAAAAGCACTTTTCTCTTGTGTCTTGTGCCAATATTATTTTTTATAATTGCATACTTCTTCCTAAATAAAAAAATTTACAGACAAAAAACAAAAACTAATATTTTTGTTTATGCTGCGGTATTATTCTTTTTGCTGCTTACGCTTTTTTATTCAATTACTTTAATTGATTTAATCGACGACATAGTGAATAAGGTGACCTTGTTTCATTTGGAGAAACTGCATTTTATCCCAACTTTTATTTCTTCTGTGCTTCCTTATTCTGAAATTTATTTCACGCATAATCTATCCTATCAAATAATAAGATATGCCTTGCCTGCATTCAGTATAATAATCCTTCTTTTACTTACCCACAAAAAATTAGTCAAATTTATTTCGGGAAACAAAATAATTAATTCATTCATTTTGTCGCAATTTTTTGCTTCTGTTTTAATTGCTGCAGGCCTTATTTTTTCTCTGCCTTATGTTTCAAACAGAGGGGCAGCAACAATTGCCTGGTTTCTGTTAATGTTGAGTGCAATTTCAATTTCAGCCATCAAAAACAAGAAAACCAAAACCGCAGGCTTCCTTTTATTTTTCTTTTTTGTTTTTTTAATTCCATTTTATTCTTATACCCAGACCTTAGAATACAAATATTATAAATTCAATGAAAGGCAGGTTTCCTCAATCCAGTGGATTGGAGAAAACCTAAACAATGACGTAAACCTTTACAGCGACTTGAAAATGGCTAAGGCAACAGCGAGCCTTACTAACATAGAAGTATTTAATACTCCAACCGAATTAAGGGGGTGGGCTAAACATGAAATAATCCCGATTTTCTACGACCAAAACATCGAAAGCGCCTTAATTAATTTAAAAAGAGGCCCAGTACAATATATGATTTTAACCAATGACATGACCGAAACAGCTTTCTGGGCTGCAAACCAGCCATTGAAGCCTGCTACAGCCCTTGAAAAATACAATGAATCAAAAAATTTCTCAAAGGTCTTCGAGAACAGCTACGTGAGAATTTACAAAATCAATTACGGGTGAAAATAACAAAAAAATATTAATTTAAATTCAATGCACCAGAAAAATAAAAGGATAAAAAAATGAATTCAGAGAAAGTGCGCAAAGATTTTCCTCTGCTTGAAAGAAGGGTCAATGGAAAGCCAATAATATACCTTGACAGTGCTGCCACTACACTCAAGCCAGTTCAGGTAATTGAGGCAATGGACTACTATTACAAGAATGCGAGCGCAAACATTCACAGGGGAATTCACAAGCTCAGCGAGGAAGCTTCAGAATTATATGAGAAAAGCCATGAGAACATCTCGAAATTCATTGGAGCAAAAAAAGAGGAATTTGTTTTCTATAACAATACAACAGAAGCAATAAATTCCGTGATGTACTCGCTCCTCCTGCAAGGCTACTTCAAGGAAGGAGACGAAATTTTGCTTACAGAAATGGAGCACCACGCAAACCTTGTGCCTTGGCAGATTCTAAGCAAACACAAGAAACTCAAGCTCAATTTCGTTAAATTAAAGCCTGACTTCACTTTGGACATGCAGGATTTACAGAAGAAAATCTCAAAGAAAACAAGATTAGTTGCAGTAGCTCACGCTTCAAATACTGTTGCCTCAATAAATCCAGTGAAAGAAATAGCAAAAACTGCCCATGACTTCAATGCTTTATGCTTGATTGATGGAGCCCAGAGCGTTCCGCACTTTGAAGTGAACGTAAAAAATTTGGGTTGCGACTTCTTTGCCTTTTCAGGCCACAAAATGCTTGGGCCTACAGGCTCAGGAGGCCTTTATGCAAGAAAAGAATTACTGGAAGAAATTCCTCCATTCCTTTACGGCGGCTCAATGATCAAGAGCGTTAAATGGAATGAAAGCTCCTGGAATGAACTGCCCTGGAAGTTCGAGGCAGGAACCCCAAACATTGCGGCCTGCATTGGATTAAGGGCAGCAGTGGATTACTTGAAGAAGATTGGAATAATGGAAGTCAGAGAGCATGAGAAAGAATTGCTTGACTATGCCTTCAAGAAAATTCAAGAAATTAATTCTGAGAACAAAATTAAGGTCTACAATCCGATGAATTCAGAAAAACAGGTTGGAGTAATACTCTTTGAAGCAAAAGGCATTGAATGCCATGATTTGGCATTAGCATTGGATGAGCACTCAAACATTGCCGTACGCTCGGGAATGCACTGCGCTGAACCCCTTGTATCTTCATTCAATCCAAAAGGATTAGACAGGGCTTCATTTTATTTGTACAACACAAGAGAAGAAATAGACAAATTCGTTGAAACATTAAAGGAAATAATTGGAACCTTCGGCTAACTTATTTCTTCAATAAAAATTTTTTCGTTGAATTCAATTATCTCTTTCACTGGAATTGAAAGCAGGCAATCCTTCTTGCCTCCGCCGCCGTAAACCAATTCTTTTTCCTCCAATTCTTTATCCAAGAAAACTCTTACCCCGTAAACGCTTACAGGGGGAAGTTCTCCTGCTTCATAGCCTGTAACCTCCCTTACCTCTTTTGGTTCAGCAAGCCTCACGCTCTGGGTTTTTGCTGCCCCGCACAATTTTTTTGTGTCAACCCTTTTGTTTCCTGCCACAATTGCAATTAAAGGCTCTTCACCTGAATCAAAAAACAAGAGGCTTTTAATTATCTCAGAGGCTTTAACACCTAAAGCAGCCTCTGCCTCCCTTACAGTTGAAACAGCCTTCTTCAAGGGAATTATCCTTGCCTTGAGGTCGTTGACCTCAATAAAGTCTTCAAGCATTGCAATAAAATCATAGGAAAGAATAGGTTTAAATATTATTTTTCCGTTAATAATTCGGTGCTTTGAATTGAAGGAGCTTTTTGTGGTGACATTGATTTTGCTCGCCTTACTTGCAGCCCAATCATTTGCTGCCTACAACAGGACCTTAGGCCTTGAATTCAGGAAAGACCTCTCACTGAAAGAAACGATTATAATTGCAGGGGATGAAGGCTCTTTCGCTGAATGGAGCCCTGACTGCAGTCTCCAATTAAAGAATTTCGTTGACGCAAAAATAAGGCTTTACAATGAAAGGATAACCCAATTGAATTCAAACAAAGACCTGCCAGCAGAAGAAGTCGAAAAGACAAAAAACAATTACTACAATGCAATGAATGCCCTGATATCCTTAAAGCAGAACATTAACTGCAGGAAAACAACAAGCAATGGGATAACAACATTAACCTACGCAGAAATAAAAACAAAAAGCATGCTTGACGCATTAAACTCGATAGAACAAGACTTCAACTCCCAAATTACAGTAAAAGATTTAGGCAGCAACACTATAGAAGCAATATTTTACGTGAAAGAAGATGAATGGATTCCTGAAACGCAAACTACCATTCTACAGTTAAGCTTTGAAGGCAAACTCAAATCAATCACCCCGCAAAACTACACTCTAAAAAACAAGGCCCTGGAATTTACTGGAATGCAATTGACTGAACCTTTCACACTCAACTTTGATTATTCAACCAGCACAGGAGAAAAAGAAGAGCCAGCACAGCAGGCAGGCATAATAGAGCAAATAACAGAAACAGTCAATTCATTCTTCAAAAAAGAGACATCAAACCTGATCTACTACGGCGCCATAGGGCTGATAGGATTAATTGTACTAATAATTGTAATTAAAATAGCCAAGAAATTAGGAAAAAAAATAAGGGAAAAAAGAGAAAAAGAAAAGCTTTCGCCCAAAGAAAAACTTGAAAGAAAAGTGCTTGAAAGAACAACACAACCAACAAAACTTAAACCATCAAGGAAGCCTTCAGGCTACATGATGGAAGTAGAAGAAATCGGCTCGGAAAGAGAGGGAACAGAGAGAAAGGCTGAATTAGAAGAATTAAGAGAAGAACCGGAAAAAATAGAAGAAACAAGAGAAGAAAAAGAGGTTGCTGAACCCAAAAACAAGGAAGAAAAAGACGTGCAAAGATTATATGACGCCCTCAAAGAGCAAAAGGCAGAATTCTCCTATGAAGAAATAAAGCAGGCTATTGTACTGCAAGGCTATCCTGAAAGCACAGCAGAAAAAGTTGCCAGAAAATTATTCCCTGAAGGCCCCAAAGAAGAAAGAGAAGAAAAAGAGGGAGAGCTCATTTAAGCCCTGCCTCTTTCCTTAGAATTTCAGTCTTATCTGTCTTCTCCCAAGTGAATTCCTTTTCCTTTCTACCAAAGTGGCCGTAAATAGAGGTCTTCCTGTAGATAGGCCTCCTTAAATTCAATTGCTCTATCATTCCTGCAGGGTCAAGCCTGAAATGCTTTTTCACTAACTCAAAAATCTTCTTCTGAGAAATCTTTTCTGTCCTGAAAGTGTCAATCATCAAGCTCAAAGGCTCATGGCCTCCAATCACATAAGACAATTGAACCTCGCATTTCTCTGCAATTCCGGCCTTAACCAAATTCTTTGCAATATACCTCGCCATGTAAGCAGCAGTCTTGTCCACTTTTGTCGGGTCTTTCCCTGAAAAAGCTCCCCCGCCATGATTGCCAATTCCACCATAAGTGTCGCAGATAATCTTTCTTCCGGTCATTCCAGAATCAGCCACTGGCCCTCCAACCACAAACCTTCCAGTATTATTAATGTAATACTTTGTTTTTTCGTCAAGATATTTCTTGCAGACAGGCTTAATCACATGCTCTTTAATGTCCTCCCTCAACTTCTCTATTTTTACATCAGGGTCGTGCTGTGCTGCAATAACAACAGAATCGATCCTTTTAGGCTTTCCGTCAGAGTATTCAGCTGTAACCTGCGTTTTTCCGTCAGGCCTCAAGTAAGATAGAAGGCCTTTTTTTCTGGCTTCAGCCAATTTCATTGCAAGCCTGTGGGCATAAAGGATAGGCAAAGGCATTAACTCGGGGGTTTCAGTGCAGGCATAGCCTGACATCATTCCCTGGTCGCCTGCACCCAATTTTTTCTGTGCGCCCTCATTCACTCCCTGCGCTATATCAGGCGACTGCTCGTGAAGCGAGGTAAGGACTCCGACAGTATTAAAGTCAAAGCCGTACTCAGGCTTGTCATAGCCTATTTCCTTTATCACTTTTCTCACAATCTTTCCAACATCAACATAAGTCTTTGTTGTAATCTCTCCCGTCACAATAATAAAGCCCATTCCAACCATTGTCTCACAGGCAACGCGCGCAAAAGGGTCATCCTTGATTATTTGATCCAGGATTTCATCGCTTATCTGGTCGCACACCTTGTCAGGGTGCCCTTCAGTCATTGCCTCTGAAGTGAAGAGAAAATTTCCTGTCCTCAATAATACCACCTCATCAAAATCTATGTTTAAAAAAAGAGCATGGATAAGTTTAAAAATATAATTATTGTAATAATTTAATATAAAAATATTCCTAAAAGAATAATTTGGTAATAATGTGCTGCCTGAACTAAAGGAATTGAAATTGAAGAGGCTCCGCTTAGGGCTTACACAGCAGGAGCTCTCAAGGCTTTCTAGTGTATCCCAGTCCTTGATCGCAAAAATCGAGAAGGGCACAACAATTCCAAGCTATGATAATGCCAAAAGGCTTTTTGAAGCTTTAAGCAAACTGCATGAGCAGAAAAGCCTTGCAGCAAAAGATGCAATGACCAAAAAGATTGTTTTTGTGGGAGAAAACGATTCTGTGGATAAAGCCATTGCCCTCATAGAAAAGCACGGATTCAGCCAGCTGCCAGTGCTCAAAGACGGAAAATCTGTGGGTTCAGTAACAGAGGAATTGCTACTCAAAAAAATGAATTCCTTTAAAGGGCATGAATCAAAGCTTAAAGTAAAAGAGATAATGGCAGAATCAATGCCGATAGTCCAGCCTAATACGCCCTTCAACGCAGTGTCAGTCCTCCTGAATTACAGCAATGGGGTTTTAGTGCAATTCAAGGGCAAAGTCAAGGGCATTATCACCAGAACTGACGTGCTTAAATCCCTTGCTTAATAAAGCTGTTTCCCCACTAAAAAGCGTTATGTTTAAAAAGAATGTTATACCTAATTAGTAATAACAATCTAAGCAATAACGTTAATAAACATATAAACATAATTTGGAGCAATGAAATGCAAAAAACCTTCAGATTACTGATTGTTTTTGCGGCCTTGATTTTTGTTTCTTTTGATGCTGCTGCTTTGGCCGTCAAAGATATCCCTAATTACATAAACTTCTACCAAGAACCCCAGACAATTTCCTTTACTGTTGAAAACGATTCAGGCTTCACAGAGGAGTTGAATATTGAAATTTCAGCCCCAGTAAGAAGCGAGGTAATGAATGCACCTGAAGATTTAATGCCTGAAGAAAAAGCCTTAATTCAAATCAAATTCTACCCAGAAAAAAGATTTATTGGCTCAACATACGAAAGCACTATCACAATAGCATTAGGCGAAATATCAGAAAAAAAGAATCTGACCCTGAAATTCAATGAAAGAAACGAGTGCCCAATAGATTTGAGTGCAACACAGAAAAACAAAACAGTTAATGGAGCAGAAGTAATACAATTAAATGTTTCTATTTCAAGCAATTCAAGTGAAGACCTGACAGTAAAATTTTATGGCATAAAAGGACTGCCTTCAAATTGGCTCTATGAACCCCAAAACAAAAGCCTTTCAATTGAAGGCAACGCAGAAAAAAGCCTTCTCTTGACTATTTCCCCGAAAAGCACTTTCACTGGAAGCGCTTTCATAAACTTCAAATGCTTGGGCTTTGAGAAAAGCAAGAAAGTAGACCTTAATTTTTCACAGGCAGGCTTTGCCTCAGGCCTTGTCACAGCAATTTCAGGCATGCCATGGCTTGACATAATACTCATAATAATTGCAGCCCTGCTTTTGATAGCATTCATTGCAAGGCTTGTGATAAGAATAAAAGGATGAACCCCAAAAAAAAACGGAGGGAAAAAAATTGAATAAATCCAGCAAAATAATTTTGTCTTTTGCAGTAATATTATTTATTTCACTGATCTCAATTAATGCAAGCGCAGGCATTTACGCAGAGAAAAGCACTCTTGCCTTAGAAAAGGACTCGAGCGCAACAGCCTTAATCCACATAAGGAATGACACAGGGGAAAAGGCGAGAATAGAATTAAAGGCAAGGCCATACAATTCATTCATCTCATACGAATTCTCTTCAAATGGCTTCTCACTAAATCCAGGCGAAGAAACCATTACTTCACTCAATTTCTATTCCTCAAATGATGCCCCAACAGGAGAAAACGAGGTAGAAGTAATAGCAAAATATTATGATTATTATGGCAATTACTCAGTACAGGAAGAAAGCATTTTCCTTAATGTGAACATAATGCCTTCCTACAACACAGAGGTAGAGCAAATAAATGTATCCTACTCAAAGAAGACACTCTGCAAGGACAGAGAGAACACAATCCAGGTAAGAATAGAAAACAACAGCCCTTACACAAAAGACCTTAGAATTTCAACAGACTCGGAATTATTCCTACCAATTGTAATGGAAGACAGAATTGAATTAGAAGGACATGAATCCAGATACATTAACATCAAAATAAACCCTTCAGAACAATTAGAAAATGATTCCTACACAATAAACCTTTTCGTTGAAACACCTGACACAATAATAAAAAAAGCAATTGAATTCAATTTAACTGACTGCGCAAAAGAAAAAGAAAGATTGTTCGAATTAGAATTCGAGGGCACATGCACTTCACTTGAAAAAAAGGAGGAGAAAAGAATTTACTTCACAATAAGAAATATTACAAATGAAGAGCAGACAGTAAAGCTCGCTGTGGTAAGCGACATCCCAACAGAATTAAACCAAAAGCAGTTAGTGCTTGAGCCAAGAGAGGAAAGATACTCTTTCCTCACAGTAAAGCCCGGACAGGACGAAACAATTGGCTCCCACACAATAGAATTGCATGCATTTAATGACGAATTCTCAGCCGCTGACACTAAATGCGTTCAAGTGCAGAAGCTCCATTCAATCAAGGCAAAGCTCATAAAAGACTTCCTTGAAATAGAAAAAGGCACCTCAAAAATCTTTGAAATAGAAATCCAGAATCTGGGGGACTACGACGAGGAATTCTCTGCAAGAATAAAAGCAAAGCCCTCAGAAGTAAATGTAAACTTCTCGGAAAAAAACTTTGTTGTAGAAAAAAACTCAAAGAAAATCCTTTACGTAAGCATTAATCCTTTGCCTGAAGCAGAATCCGGAAAACAAAAAATAATAATCTCCTTAAGAGACAGTCAAACAATAAACCTGACCTTAAACTTCAATGTAACAGAAGAATTCAAGCCAAAAGCAAGGGAAGGCTTCATTGAAATAGAAAGCTATCCCAAAACAATCGAACTGCAAGCAGGAAATACTTCTCAAATCAAATTAAGCATAAGGAACATTTCAGGCCAGGACTTGGAGAACATAAAAGTATACCTTGAAGGCCTTCAAGACGAAATTGCAGCAGGAGAACTCAATATAGAGCAATTGACTGACGGAAAAGCAGTTACAGTATCCTTAAACATTACAGCCCCAGAAGACATTGAAAGCTCTTCCCTCAAGGCAAGAATTACCGCAGAAGGAAAAGACTTCAAGCAGTCAAAGGAATTCCAGATAAAAGTAAAAGGAAGCAAAGAAAATAATTCAGGGGCAGGAAATAAAACAGCAGCAGGGAATAATACTAAAAAAACCCAAATAAGCAACCCAATCACCTTCCTGGCGTCTTTTGCGGGCCTCCACCCCTTAAGAAGCCTTTTAGTAGCAGTAATAATAATATTAATTTTATTGGTTTTGGTGCTCTATTACTCTAAAGGAAAGGGCTCAAAACAAAAAGAATCAACTAAATCGGGGGAATATGAAAATGAGATTGAATAAATACTTCCTGATAGCAGGATTAATTCTAATAGTAATAGCAATTGCTGGCACAGCAAAAGCCACTACACTAGAAGGGCAATTCAATGCCTCAACCTACCAATGCCAGACAACACAAGAAATATTCAATTTATGCAATGACACAGGCGGAACACAAATATACTCAGTTTACACTACAGGCGAACAAAGCGCTTGGATGCAGTTAAGACCCTTAAAGCTTTCCCTCCAGCCAAATGAATGCGCAGACATTTACGCCTTCATTACCCCTCCATGCTACTCAAATGCAGGCAATTACACAATAGGGGTAGAAGCAAAAGCATCAGACATAACAAGAAAAGAATTCAGCCTTTCAGTGCTTCAAGGCCACACCCTAGACTTGAGCATTGACCAAGAAGCAAAAGAAGGCTTCCAATGCGAAAAAAAGAATTACTCCTTAAACATAAAAAACACAGGACGCTTTGATGAGAGAGTGAAATTGAGCGTTACAGGAATTCCAAGCGACTGGTTCTTGCTTGACTCAGAGCTTCCAATAATACTAAAAGGAGAAACAATGCAAGTAAACCTCTCAGTTCAAGCGCCATGCAATGCAGAATTAAAGGAATACAATTTCACTGCAAAAGCAGAAATACTGAATTCAGATTTCTCTACTGAAAGAAATCTTTCTTACATAATAAGGAACGGACAGGAAGTATTGGTCTCCCTCCCAGAAAGCATTCAAGCCTGCAAGGACGCAGAAACAAAAGGGGAAATAGAAATAAAGAACAATGGAATGCAGGCAGAAAAGCTTTCACTCTCATTAAATGCCCCTAACTGGATAACCTTAAACACAAGCACAATCTCATTGAACCCAAATGAAAGCAAGAAAATAGAATTGACATTAAAGGAAAACGACCAGGAAGAGAAAAGCTATGACCTGGAATTTACAGCTAAATCAAGCAAATTCAATTTATCCTACACAAAAAAGGCTTTAGTTGAATTAAAAGACTGCTATAACATAAAAACACAGGTAATTTCAGCTCCAACAGAATCCTGCCTTGAAGAAAAGCCTGAAATAAAATTCAATTTGACCAACACAGGGACAAAGGAAACAGAATTGAAATTAAGCACAGCAGGAGTGCCAGCAGAATTAAGCAAGAAGGCCTTCATAATCCAGCCAGGAGCAACAGAAGAAATGACTGCATTATTGGACCCAGCAGCATTGAGCGCAGTTGGAGGCATCAAATTCAAACTGCTTTTGGACTCAGAGCATTTCCATTCAAGCACTGACACTGAAATAAACTTCTCGAAATGCTACAGCGCAAGCCTTGAATTGCAGGGCCTCAAGCTCTGCAAGAAGGTATCAGGAATGAATTCCTCAGTAAAATTAACCAACCAAGGAACAAAAAAGCAGTTGTTCTTCATTGACTCAAGCATTGACTGGATAAAGCCAGAGCAGAAAAGCTTTGAATTAAACTCCGGAGAAAGCAAGGTGATCAACCTGTTCATTGACGTTCCAGAAAAAGCAACAGAGCAAGAATTCACGATAACAGCAAAATCAGAGCAATTAGAATTAAAGCAAAAAGCAAATATAAGTTACGGAACATTAACGCAATGCTTTAAGGTTGACTTAATTCCATCAGACAAAATTTTGGACATAAATGCAGGCGAAGGAAAGATAACAACCTTAAAAATAACAAACAAGGGCGTAACAAAACAGAAGGTAAGCATTTCAGTTAAAGACAATGAATGGACCTACTTCGACCCAAAGCAACTGGAGATACCAAAAGATGAGACAAGAGAGGCATACATCTACTTCAATCCACCTTATGACTTCAAGGAAGACACAGCAGTAATAGTGCTTAAGGCAGAAACAGACTACGGTTTTGTGACCACAACAGAATTCAAGCTGAACATATTCGGAGGCTCAATTGCATTGACCTTGAACCCGCAAGAAATAAAAATAGTTGAAGCAAAGATTTCAGGAATAACAGAGGAAAAATTCAGGGAAGTTGAAGTTCTCTTAAGCCTTTCAAACGACACCAATTCGACAATAAAAATAATGGACATGAAAGCAAAAGACCTTAACGCATTATTCATTGTAAGCAATCCAGTAGTGAAAAGCAAGTCCTCAATCACGATAAAAATGCAGTTCACAGCAGACGAGAATGTTGACTTGAACAAGCTTGTGGTTCCAATCACTATTACAACAGACAAGGGAATTTACGTTAAAGAAGTCCCAGTGAAAGTATTTGCAGAAAAAGCCAAAGCAAAGGAAGGCAAGAAGGCACAGCCAACAGGCCTCTCAGCATTATTCAAGGACACCCAAAAGCTTTCAATAGTCCTCCTAATAATAATCGTGGTACTATTGATTGCATTCATTGCAGTCAAATCCAGAAGCATGGCCTCAAAATCAGGGGAACCAAAAGAAAAAGAGGAAAGCCTTGCGCTGGAATCCATTAAATCAGCAGTCACAAAAAAGAAAACCAGAAAGAAAAGGAAAAGATAATTTTTTTTTTCCTTTCTTTTTCTATTTTTTTCATTTTCATTTTATCGGGCAGACAAGCCTTGCAATTGAAGGGCTTTCAATTAATAAAGCCTTTTCTTTTTCTTCTAATCCTTCTTCGGGCTTCTCGTGAAGGAACAATAAAACCTTTCTTCCGTCAAACACCATGAACCTGTTGTGCTTTACTGAATGCTTTAATGCCACTAAGTCTTTTGCTTTAGCGCTCAATTCCTTTCCTTTAGGGCTGCAGAGATTAGAGGAAAGCTCCACATTCACTCCCTTCCTCTTCAATGACTTGAATTTGTGCTTGAAGGCCTCAATTTTCTTTAGTGCATTTGCCTCTGAAGTGGAAATTATAACGCTTTCACTGGCTGAACTCAATGCATTGCCTATTGCCCCGTAAATGTTTCTCCTTCCATGCAATAGCCAGACTCCAGCAGAGCCCAACTCTTTCCCTTTTCCTTTTCTTTCCATTGCGCTCTTGCCAATCAATTCCTTTATCCTGCTTAAATCCTCCAGTTCTGACTCAAAATTCTTCTTCCTTAATTCGCTGAAATTATTTAATGCCGCATCAGGATTCAATGCCTTGAATTTTAATGGCCTTCCAATGCTAAAGACAACAAAGCCCTTGTTCTTTAATCCAACAAGGACATCGTATACCCTTGCCCTTGGAATTCCTGCCTCAGAGCTTATCTCTGATGCAGTTGCAGTATTAAGCCCTAACAGGGCACTGTAAGTCTTGGATTCATATTCGTTCAAGCCTGTTCTCTTAAGCAGACTTATTAGCTCGCTCATCCTCTTGCCTCAAAAAAACCCAGAATTCGATTATATATGAGCAGTTTTACTTTTTAATGCTTTCTATTCAATCAACAAAAAAAAAGAATTTAATTAAGACGCCTTGAATACCCCTGAAACAAACTCCCAGTCAATGCACGCAAGGCACTGCTCCACAGAAGAACAGGAAACGCACGAAGAAGGGGCAGTAGGCTGCGCCTCTATTGCTTCCTCTTCAATTGTAATTGAGGCTGCCTCACAGCTTGGCTCAACATACAATTCCTTTCCTGCCGCAAGCATTAAATCGCATTTTCCGTCTGCAGGATCGCTTTTGTCCATGCAGGAAAAGAACTCAAATTTTATTCCATCCCAGCCTTTTACTGTGATTGTGTCAGCAGAAGAACTTGCCGTAATATAATACTTGTTTGACTTTAAATCCGAGTAATTTATTGTCTTAGAGCTTGACTCCTTAAAGCCTGTTAGACTACCTGGAGTGCTTTTTGAAGGCTTATTGTCATTAATTCCAATAAACAACTTCCTGCCTGCCTTTAAGTTCTCAAATTTTATGTCAAAGTCCCCTTTCTGCAATCCCAAAACCCTGAAAGGATAATTATCTTCAATCTTACAATAATGGTCTCCGGTGCAGGCCTGAGAGACAACCTTTACCTGCATGTTTCCTCCAACACTACTGCAGTCAATTTTTTGTGTTGAGGGTATTCCTGTTTCCGGAATACAGCATTTAACTGCTGCAGAGCCAGAACAATAGCCTGAAACAGTCTTCCAGTTCTTTCCGTCCTTTTTATCTGAATTCCAGCTATCACAAGTTGAAACATACTGGCAGGAATAATCAGAATAAAGAGCCTTGCACGCTGTACCAATATACTGTGCATCGCTTGGTTGAGGTGCTGGAGGCTGTTCTTGGGTTGTTGGAGGGGCAGTTGCTGTTTTTGCTGCTTTTATTGAATATGAAACTTCAACTGTGTAATTTCCTTTGCTGTCAGGTTTCTCTTCTTTAGGCACAAACCTTATTTTCTGGAGATATTTTGTTTCTGGGTCCTTCCACACATGGAAAATGTGCTCAGTGAAGCTTTTCATTGAAACCTTTGCTCCAATTACTGCATCAGTAGATGAGCCCTTGTAAACACCTATGAATACTATTTGGTCACCGCCCATTTCATCAATTACTTGTTCAATTTTTAAGTAATAATCCAAGTCATCCAATTTTACTTTTGTTCCATCCTTGTTCAGCTTGACTGTTAATTTGTTATTGAACAGGCTTGCTTCAACTTCAGCTACTTTCTGTTGTACTTTGGTTGCTGCAACAGTCTTTCCTAAATCTGTTTTGAGTATTTCAACCTGCATGATAATAATTTTCTCTGCCTGATCGTAATTTGTGGAAGTTACCTGCAGAATAGTTTGTGAGGTATACCATCCTGTTAAGTAGCATGTGGCAGAACCTTTTCCATTCTCTAATAAGACATACAAATTCCAGAAATCAAGTAGTCCTGGATTGCAGGCAAGCTCAATTTTCTTTGTTTTGTTATTAGGATCAGAGTACAAGAACACTTTTACGTGCTGGTATTCCACTGGGCCTCTGTACCCTGTTGTATTCCAAGTTTTTTCAAAAAACAGTTCTATTTTTGCGTCATTGTGATTAATGTAATCGCGCTCTCCTACCTTTAATACGACCTCGTATTTCGTGTCGCTTATTTTATTTACTGAGGATGCGCCTGCAAAATTCATTAATCCAATTAATATGATTGCAGTTAAAATCCCCAAAATAATTTTTTTGTTCATTTAAATTTTCTCCTAAAATTTAAATATTTCAAAACGTTTTTTGAAATCATTTTTTTTCTCCTTAACAGTATGCCTTGAATTCATTGAATGAACCCTTTAAATCGCTTATTTGGGGTGTGCTTGTGCTCATGGTTAGTGCTTTTATTCCTGCTGAAGACGCCTGCCCTGGATTAGAGGCCGTGAATGAAGCCAATTCCTCATTATAGAAATTTGTTTTGGTGTAACTGTCTTCAATATCTTTCAAAATATTATCAATCTTTGAGGTATTGCTGCACATCTTGTCCGGGTCATAATTCAGTGACTCAAGGAATGCGACGCCATCTAGGACATTCTTTCTTGCAATTGAAGCATCAACCAAATCAATCTCAATTCCCGCCAATTCATTCAATTTATCAATATCCTCTGTTTTAGTGTAATATGCGAGGCCTACCTTGAAATCAGTTAAATCACCTTTAAGGGAATTAAGCCTTGATTCCTGTATTGCGCTCAGGGCTGCATCATCATTCAATTCCTTTGCGCTGATGCCGTTATTGCCCCAAATGGCATTCAATTGGGTGACCCCTTCATTAAAGGGGAGGTTTTTCTCTTCAGGCTGCCTCAAATAATACCAGTAGTAAATTCCGCCCAACACTATCAATACTACAATTATTGCCAGAACAGCTTTATTCATCTGCAATCAATCAAAATAATGTTCTTCTTTATTTTTAAATGTTTTTACTAGCGGCTGTTTTTTCTTTGCTTTTTGGGCCATTTTTTTATTGTGTTGAAGCAGTAACTGAATTTTGGCAGTTCACCAAAAACAATGTTTCCCAGCTCTTTTGAAAAGTATTTTTGCCTTGCTTTCATTTTTTGCAGTAATGTTTTCCTGGCAAAATGCATGTCGTAATACTCTAATTTTTTTTCAATGAGAGCCTCATTAAAAGCAATCCCTTTCTCTTTAACCAAAAAAAACAAGTCATAAAAATCCCTTGCCTTGTCCCTGCTAAAAATTGCCCTTACCTTTTCTGCCCCGACCTCCTCCAAATCCATGCCCTGAATATGCTTTACAGGCAACTGGTATGCAGGAAAATCAGCTTTTATAGGCAAAGCCTTTTTTGTGATGGGTTCACGCCTGCTTATTTCAACATACACCCTGCACAAATCAATTTCCCCTGTATTAAGGGGCCCTTTGGCGCTTATCCTGAAAGATAAACTTCTTTCATTGTCTGCAATTATTTTCAGCTTATTTTCTATTCCAAAAAGTTCTAAGTCTTTTGAAACCGTTTCAGCAGTGTTATTTAATCCTTTTTCTGAAACAGTGAAGTCGAGGTCTTCAGAAAACCTTTTCAGGCCGTGAAAAAACCACAAATAGGTTCCTCCCTTGAAAACAACAGGTTTTTCTGCAATAATTGCAAGAATCAATGCTTGAACGTAATGCTTTTCCTGCTGCCATGGCTTCAGACCATTAATTTTTGCAAGCCTAATTAAAGTTTCCTTGTCAATCATTTTCCATCATTTCTTTTATTTTTTTGCTGCTCTTCCCTTAAAGGCTTTCAGCAAGCCTTTGACCTTTGAAAAATCCAGTTTTTCAGAATATTCAATTAAATCTTTCTTTGCGTACAAGTTAAGGTAAAAGCCATCAACAAATGCTTTCCCAGGCTCTGCAACAAAAACATAACTCTTGCCTTTAAGGTGTTTCCTGTAACCAAAAAACAAAGAACTTGGAATCTTATGGTAAACAATGCCTAACCCTTCATATTTCAAAGAGTTTTTGGGCGTAACGCATTCAATGTTCCTTGGAATTTGCTTAATTATACCGTGAAACAAAAGAGCTGAATCAAGAGAAACATAGGAAGGCTCAACCAACTGCGTTGCAATAACATGACTGTCATTTTCAAACGAAATCACGCCCTTCAAAACCCTGACAGCCAAGCCTTTCTCTACAAGGCGGGAAGAATAAACAGTGGAAATCGCCTTGCTTTTTCCAATGAGATTGGCGAGCTGTTGGACAGAAAACACAGAGCGGCCTGAACTCCACGCAAGGTCCCTGATCCTGTACAAAGACAGTTCTTTCACTCAACATCACTCCAAAATAACAATATTGTTATATTGGAATGACAGAACACTATTTAAGCATTTCTTTTCAAGCAGAGCCAAAAACAAAAAAAATAAAAAAAAGAGAAGGAATTGGAATTCCTTCTTTTAGCCTAATTTTTTTTTTAACTGCACAGGAATCCGAAGAATCCCCATGAGGAAGCGTCTTTGGTTGACGTGGTAGAACCTGTTTGCGCATTGACTTCTGCTGTCCCGGTTGTTTCTGATCTAATGAATCCAAGGCACGTCTCTTTTACCTTGACTTTTGCCTTGTATTGAACCATCTTGCCTTTCTTTGTCAGCTCGAATTCATCAGGAATTGAATCAGATACAATCTCTGATTTTTCTGTGAGTTTCATTTTTGCGATTTTTGGTGTAAGGTCAATTTGGGTTACCGTGCCGTCAACTGCACTGAGTTCTCCGTCGCTTATTTGCACTGAAAGGCTTGTTGTGGCTTGAGTTCCGTCAGCTGAGGCAATTGTTACATTTATTGGATCGCTTGACACCTTGATTTTTTCCACTGTTTTCTCAATGGTTTTAACCTGCGCTTCAACTGTATTTGTAGATTTTATGTCCATGTCCACTGGCACTGCGTTGTCTTCAATTATTGCATTTGCTGTAATTTTTGCTTTAGGCCCTATTTTAATTAATTTAACTCTGTCGTAAGGCCCTAGCTCTGGATTTGCGCATTCTTCTTTGATCTTGTTTAATCCTGCTCTCACGCACGCCCTGAAATCTTGTGTTTTTGGGTCTGGCTGGATTTCTCTGCAGTCCTCTTTAATGTATGTCGTACCTTTAGAGCACATTTCTTGTTTTGTGCTGATGCCGCATTTAGGCCAGTAGCCTGTTGTCTCTCCTGCCATGAATTCCTTGCTTGAAGCAACTGCATCATTGCTGCAGTAGTATGTCACCCTGTTCACTTTAATTGGGTTTGCTGTTTCTTTGATTTCGCAGGCATCATCTATGTAATAGTCGTTGCCTTTGCTGCACTCGTCTTTTTTGTTGCTTCCGCAGTTGCCGTTGTAAGAAGGCGCTGAAACCTTGAATGTCTGCACTATTTCGCCTGTTCTGCAGTCAACTATTCTTCTTTTTATATCTTTGATGTTCATCATGAGCTGTTTTTTTGTTGGATACATGTCATCTGCCACATACAGTTGCCTTACCGTGTCTGCTCTACCTTCTGTTGCTACCTGATCTTCTATGCTACCGTCTTCTGTTGAAGGTGCTTCTGTCAGTTTTGCTTTTGAAACTGCAACCCATCCAAGCATTGGAGCGATTGCTGAAGTTTTACTTGCTTGAGCTTCCCCTGGCTTTGATGGTGTTACTGCTGGCAGTGAATCTTTTACTATTGCCGGCAATAGCTTTTTGCATTCTTTCATTAGTTCTTCTCTGAGTTTGGCGCACTTGTTGGGTTCTGCTATTACTGGATAATGCACATTAAAGAAGGTTTTCTTTTGAACTGTTTGACCGTCAAATGCAAGCGTTGCATCAACATTGTATTTTCCTTCTGTTGTGAGTGTTGCTGCCGGAATTACGAATTGGTACTTTATTTGTAACAGTGAATTAGATGCTGTTACATTTTCTGTTGTTTCAGGTGTTTGGGCTTCGCTTGTGAGCTGCGCTACTTCCACGTCTTTTACTATATAGGCTGTTTCTTTTCCTGTTGGGTCAATTAATTTGGCTGAAACAGTTATGTTTTCTGTGGCTAATGTTTTATCTAAATTTACGACATAAGCTGTCCCTGAAATTAATTGGTCTTTTCCAATTGGCAATATATATTTGTCTGGTATAATGTCGGAAATGATTTTAGGCTTTCCTGTTACGCTGAAGACTGAAGACTTTGAGTCCTCCAGCGGGTTTGCTGTATCAGAGTATGTTGCTGTAACCACCATCTTATAGTATCCTTTTAGTCCTTCAAAGCTTATTTTAGGATAATAGCAGCTCTGAATGTTAGAGTTTTTGAATGGCAGACCTATTTTAATTGGCGAGACAACACTTATAGTTGATTTTGTTGTTGCCGCTGCAGTCTGTATCATTCCCTGACCTGATGGCTCCACTGGAATTGGGTCTGATGTCATGCCCCAAGTAGTGCATACCGGCGGCCCAAGTGCTTTTTCTGCGACCAATGCGTCTGGAGGCAGTGCTGGCATTTCTTCAGCTAATTGAATTACTATCCCGCCTTCTTTTGCAACTTCTTGAGTTGACTTCATTGTTTGGGCTATAAGCCCAGCATTGTAGAGTGAAGCTTTAACTGAAATTTTTGTTAAATCCAATCCAGATTTCATTGCAAGCAGGGCGTCAACAGTTACAGAATAATTTGATGGTATAACCCTTGCTGTCACAAGCTTGAATAATGGTTTTGTAGGAGGATTTGGTGTTATTGGGGTTGGAGGCGTGACAGGAACCACTGGATTTTCTGGCGAGATTATTGTGAAGACTCTTTTTGTTGAATACTCTGTTTTGATTACGTGCAGGTCAGGCTTCTCTGGGGCAATTTCTGCCGTGTATGCTACTGGCTCTGTACTGAATTTTTCAGTGAAGTAATTGAATGTCGCTTGATATGTTCCTGGCTCTGCCAAAACCGGCTCTGCTTTTACAAGGGAACTGGAATAATAGGTTTGACCCCATGTTGCAATAGTTTGTATGGTGTTTGGTTCAATGGAAAGTTTTGTGCTTATGTCATCGCAGCCAACCAGTTGTCTTACCATATAAGAAACTTCAGTGCAAGTCACATTTGTTGGGAAAGGCTGCTCTTCTGCTGTTTGTGCTATGAGCCCTTGACTGTAATTGAATTTGCATAACTTGAATGGTTTGCTGCAACCCTGTACTGTATAGTAAATCCTTTCATTTGAGCCATTGTATACTTTTACTTGAATTTCTTGGCCTGCAAGGTAATTCGGCTCTAGAACCAGTGAAACAGTCCCTGTAGGAATTGGAGGAGTTATAATGTTTCCGCCGCCCTCTATTGTTTCATTGTTCCCTGGTGCAAGTGCTGCAGTTACACTGCCTGCTGTTAATACTAGAATTAGGCTTACTGTTAAAACCAAAAAGCTTTTTGGTAAATTCATTTGTATTTCACCTCTTTTGTTCGAACTTTTTAATAAAAAACAAAAATTGTTTTTATAACAAGAAATAAGTGCGCTCTCATATTTATACCTTATTGTTTAATCTTTTAAATTCAGGAAAAATTCAGGAATAAAAAGAATTAGAGCTTCATTTCTTGCATTTCATGCTCTTCTTCGTCGTGGTGATGAGTTATAGGATGCCCCGGAGTTTTTCTCACAAGCTTGAATCTCTTGAAAAGGAAAACAATTGTTGAAATCAAGGTTGCTAAAACAAATGCTGTTCCAATCAATGCAATTACATCAAAGGCCTTGCAGTCCTGCCCGCAGTTCCCTGCTGTTTCGCCTGCCTCGCAGGCTCCATTGCCGCATTCTGCTGTAATTTTTATTGTTAATTCGTTTTCGAAAGGAATGTCTTTTGAGATTGTTTGATACCCTGCCTTTGAGACAGTGAATTGCCCTTCATTCTTTGATGCAATAAATTGGGTTTTCCCTTGAGTGTCAGTGAAAAGTATTTTGCCAGCATATCCCACCAATGCATTCATCAAAGGCTTTCCCTCCTCGTCTTCAACCTCCAATACAACCTTCTGGTTTTCTGAAATTTTTTGAGGGCTTATTTTTGCAATAATTTTTTTTCCTAATTTCACTAGCCCGCAGTCTTGAGGGCAAGAGCTCTTCTCTCCCGTGCCACATACGTCATCACTGCACTTCTCTGCAGGCGCTTTATCCAAAATATTCAGTTTTGCAGTATACAATTCATATCCCCCTCTTGCCACCTTCAATGAAACAGAGGTTTTTCTGGCAACAAATCCGACAAGACCATTTTCATCAGAAATAACAGAATTATTGTCATAAGCTGCAGTTGCTCCCTCAACAGGCTCCAATAATTCCAAGTCAAGTATTTTGAGATTGAATTTTTCTCCGTCAACAATTTCTTCTTCATAGCTTACATAAAACTGCTTTTTTGTCTCTCCGTCGCAGGAAATGCCAGGCAAATTATAGCAGTAGGCATTACAGGTTCCAGCATAATCGCAGAAGTCTTCAGTGCATGAATCAAAGTCGTCGCATTCCTCGTCAGAACTGCACATTGGCGCAATGCAGAATTCATCACAGCACATCTCTGAAGCACTGCATTCAAAGCCACCGCAGTATCCTTTCCCTCCAGGAATTCCCCCTGGAACTTCATAGTAAACGCAGTCAGCATTGCAGGAATTAGGCTCAATGCATGTGCCTGTCAGCAAGCCTTCAATAGTGCAGTCAGCATCAGAAGAACAGAAAGGAAGCCAGCATAATCCATAACAGCATAATTCCCCTGAACTGCATTGAATGTCCTGCGGGCAGTTAGTGCAGTTCTCACCTAAATCTTCAATTCCGTTCCCGCAAGAAGCACTTGAAGCGTGAACGCACTGCGCGCTACATGTCCCTGTTCCCTGGCAGGAATCAGTTGTTGAAGAATCAAGATCATTGCACTCGGAATCCACAGTGCAAGGAGGAGTGAAAGGAGAATTACTGCAGCAGTAGCTTGAACTGATTATTGTGCCACCGCAATTGCACGAAGATGTTACTTTCCCGTTAGGGCAATTAGCTATTGCAGTATTAGAGCAGTAAGCATTGCATGCCCCGGAATTAATGCAGGTGTCATTAGTCAAAGGGTTATTGTCATTGCATTGAGCATTAGAAGAGCACACAGAGATAGTACATGAATTATTGCATAAAATCTGGCCTTGAGGGCAGGATACACTGCAAGAACCTGACTGCCATTGGTTTGAACAGCAGTATCCTGTGCTGTATGCAGTGCTTCCGCACAGGCACCTCTGGGTTATTGCACCCTGAGAGCATGTAGGGCAAATCAAGTCTACTCCAGTGCAGTCCTCATCTATTATATTAGAGCATATTTCTGTTCCGGGCGTAGGACAGCCTGCCCAATTTCCTGCACTGCATGTTTCGCTTCCAACAGCGCACGCCCCAAGAAATCTAATAGAACAGCTTTGAGTCAGGCCTTCATCTGTTGAGCCATCGCAGTCATTGTCTTTACTGTCACAGATTTCATTTTGGGGTGCAGGGCAGCCACTCCACTGGCCGTCATAGCAGTTTTCTGTCCCTATAGCGCACTCTCCTTTGTATGTTGTACTGCAAGGCCTTGTTGGAAAACGGCAGGGCGTAGGCTCAGATGTTCCTTGCGCGCTAAAAAAAACTTGAGTGAATGTCTGGCCTGTAGAATTAATTGTTGAAGGCACTGCGCCAGGAGAATAAATTAAATATATTATGGAAATGACACTCATTGTAAGCAGGATTGTTGGTGTCGCTTGGCCTAATTTGCTGTTCAATACATTCATTTAATACCTCAATAAAATGAACTGCAAAACAACTATTTAAGCTTTTCCAGCAAATAATTTTTTGGAGAGAAAATGAATGTAATTGACGCAATCAAAGGAAGAAGGTCAGTGCGCGCCTTCAAGCGCAAAGAAATAGAAAAAGAGAAAATTGAATTATTGAAGGAAGCAATAATTTGGGCTCCAAGCGCAGGAAACCTTCAGTCCAGAAAATTCTATTTTGTTTTCAACAAAAAATTAAAGGAAGAAATTGTTCTTGCAGCCCTTGACCAAGAATTCATTGCACAAGCGCCTTTAGTAATTATAGCATGCGCTGACTCAAGAATAGAGCAAAGATACGGGCGCAGGGGAACTGAACTTTACAATAAATTGGATGTTGCTGCCTCAGTGCAGAACTTAATGCTTGAAGCATTCTCTTTAGGCCTTGGAACCTGCTGGGTTGCAGCCTTCAGCGAAGAAAAAATTAAAGGCATTCTGGATTTGCCCAAAAATCTGACTCCACTCACAATAATTCCTGTTGGTTACCAAGCAGAAAAGCCTTCAGCGCCGAAAAGAAAAAGCCTAAAAGAATTAATCGAAGAAATCAAGTAATTCTACTTATTCTCCCAAAACAATTTAATATACTTTTCAGGCTCTTCTGTTACAATCTTGCTGAAGTTTTTGGGAAAGCAGCTGCTGTAATTCTTCCACAGGTATCTTTTATCCAAAAAAACAACAATTCCTTCATCGCTTTCATTCCTTATGACCCTGCCTCCAGCCTGTATTGCACGATTCACTGCAGGATAAATGTAAGCGTAATGCCATCCCCTCCTAAATTTCTCCTCATAATAGTCAATAAGGCATTTGATCTCCAGATTCATTTCAGCTAAAGGGATTCCTACAATTATAGCGCACAATAACTGGTTTCCTGGAAGGTCTATTCCTTCAGCATAAGAGCCCTGGGCAGGCGCAAGCAATACAGCGCCAAAGCCGTTTCCTGCATTCCTGAATTTATTGATCAGCTCCTTTATCTCAAAAGAATTCATTTTCTCTTTCTGCACTAAAATTTCCCTTGAAACCTTCTCCCCCAAAAAAGGCTTCACCTGCTCTATTATCCCAAAAGAAGGAAAAAAGACAGCAGAATTTCCTGGCACACAATTAACAATCTTTGCTATCTCTTCTGCAATCTTCTGGAATTCCCTGTACTTTCTTTCAGTGTACTTTGTGGTAACAGAAGGCACAATTAAGTTCATTCTATTCTCTTTAGGGAAAGGGGAAGAATACTCCTTCAGCATTGTCCTCTTTTCTTCTAGCCCCAATAAGTCTGCATGCATTTTTGTTGGGAGAAGAGTGCCAGACATTAGAACAACAGAATGCGCCTGAGAAAAAATCCTTGAAGTAACAGTGCTTGAGTCCAAGGCCCTAACTGAAATAGTGAAAGAGTCTCCTGCCTTGGAGCGCTTGACAATCCTTATATAAGAGGAAAGCTCCAAAGGCCATTTCTCGAAGAAATTAGCCAGAGGAATTAACGAGCTCCTGCTTTTCCCTGCTGCCTCCATGAATTCAATGCCTTTCTCCTTTAATTCTCCTGCAAACAATTCACTGCCCCCAGCAACAGAATTCAAAGGCTTAAGGAAAGAGTCCTTTGAAATCAATGCCTCAAAAGCCTCATCTTTCAGGGAATGCTTTGCAATCCCTTTCACTATCTTTTCTATTTCATGGATTTTTTCTGCTAACTCCCTGCAGTTCATCTTCTTTAATTCCTCTTCTGCCTTCCTCAAAGAAAAAGTGTTAACGCTTGAAGACATCAGCCTCCTAATCCTTTCCGAGAGATTATGGGCTTCATCCACTATAATGATTGAGTTCTCCAGTTTCGCCTTGATTTTCGGGAGAATGACTTCCTGAATTGAAGGATTAAACAAATGAAAGTAATCGCAGATGATTACATTTGAATTCCTTGCTATTTCTATTAATGCCTCGTAAGCGCACAAAGGCCTTAATCCTTTTCTTCCCCTGCAGTTCTCGCAGTATTCCTTGACTTCATGATGACTCCAAGCAATACTGTAATTCTTCAGCAATTCATCCAAGTGCAGTCTTGCCTTTCTCCTCTGCTCTTGAGTGTAGCCTCTCGCGTTCCCGAAGAACTCGCATTCCTCTTTCTCCCTCTTTCTCGCGCATATTTCATAGAATCCCTCAAAGTCAGTCCTTGAAAGGATAGGGTCAATGCACGCATACCTTCTCCCAATCAAGTCTGCTGCCTTCAAATTCAAATTAAATTTCTTTGCAAGGCCTTGCACTACCTGCAGTGCAATCTCGTGCTGTGAAATTTTGGGTGTGAGAAAGAAGACCTTCTTGTTTTCCTTCAAGGCAAAATCTATTGCAGGCGAAAGCACTGCATCGCTTTTTCCAATCCCTGTTTCCGCGTGCGCTACCAAATGCTTTTTCTGTTCAAGCGCAGAATAAACGTCTTGCATCAACTGCTTCTGTCCTTCCCTTGGGTTAGAGAACCTGAAGAACGCCTGCCTCTGCTTTCCTTCCATACAACAATTCTGCCAGCAAGAATTAATAAAAACTTGCCCAAGCATTTCTCCCGTGAAAAACAGGCATTAAATATAAATACTCAGAAAACCAATTCTAGTTATATGCAAGAACAACAGAAGCCAAAAGAAGAAGTATGGAGAGATTTTCACTTGCTGGCATTAAGTCATTTAAATGCACATGAATTATTCAATTCTGATGGATCTGTTAAGGAAAAAGCGAGAAAAGAGATAAAGAGAAGACTTAATTATGGAAAAAAATTTATTTTACAAAATACAAAAGAAGGAGACCTTATTGCATTTGAAGGTCCTGAAAAAGTGACGTTTGATTCCTATAAAAAAGAGTGTTTACCATACTATCAAGAAAAATTTAAAGAAAATGCTGTAAGGATGTTAACAAAAAACTGGCGAATACTTAGATTGAATTGGAACTTTTATACTGAGTTGGCTCACTATGCAAAAGTAAATGGGAGAAAAATAATTTCTTTGGAATCAGCCCTCCATAAACCTGGTTCAAAATTATCTCAAGTTTACGGCCTTAAAAATATTGAAAAATATGCAAGAGTTAAATACCTTGTAGAATATAGCAGGGATCTATCTTTTATTAGAAAGATTCAAAAAATCAAGCCAAAAATGGTTGTTGTAGCAAGGAGCCACGGGGTTTTAATAGAAGTTGAGATGCGCCCAAAAGTTGAATATTTTCCTGAGATGAATCTTATGACTAAAATGTTTAGTTACATGCAAGCAAAAAAGTTACATAATAATTATCTAAAAGAAAAAAGAGAGAGAAGAACCAGAATAAACGAGGAATTAAAGCGCAAAAAGGAAGTAAGGAAAATAATAAGTCAAATAGCCGCCCTCAAAGCGCGGAAGAGAATCTGAATTCGTCAAAAAAATCATAAAAAAGACGATAAATTTATTAATAGTATTATGCTATTAAATTAATGGTGATGAAAAATGTCTACTTTGACTGTTGAGTTTAGGGGCGTTGTAGATAATGTTCTTAAATCCCTCGTTGAGAAGGGGTATGCGAGAACGAAGGCCGAAGCAGTAAGATATGCTTTGCTTCATTTAGGAGAGGAGCTGGGCTTGACCAAAACAAGAATTCATGCAAAAGCCGAAGAGTATGCTTACGCTGAAATAAGGAAGCGATAAAATGTATATTGACGCAGACCTTATTTACGCCATAATAAAAAAAAGAGACAGGCATGAAGAATTAGCAGAAAAAATTCTTTCAGCAGAAGAAAAATTTTATACTTCTATTGTAACCATGCTTGAATTGGAAATAATTGTAAAAAGAGAGTTAAGTGATGAATTAAGCATGGCTATTTTGGGTTTAGTTAAGAAAAAAATCCCTAAATTGGTAATTAAAGAATTTGACGCAAAAATAATGGAATCAAGCCTTAACCTAAGAAAAAAATATTGTTTAGGGATATTTGACTCAATCCATGCCGCAACAGCCCTTGCAAATGACAAAAGAATTGCCTCAACAGACAGAATTTACAATAGGATACCTTCTTTAACTAGAATTTCAAAATAATTCAATGCAGTTCCTTCCCGTGTTAATTTATTAAATACTTTTTCTCCTAGAATTTTAATAGTGGGAGAATGGCTGAAGTAAGGCTTGAGAAGGACAAGGCTGCAATTCTATTGGGCAGGACAGAATTTGACAGGCTTGGCTTAAGCGAAAAAAAAGACTACGAAATAATAAAAGCAAAAGAAGACCTCTTTCTCCTGATAGGAAAGCCTTTGCCAATGCCAAGGGATTCCAGCCTGATAGACAAGCGCTTGTTCTCTCTCCTTGACAACAGGAAGATTCTCCCAAAAAGAGTGGAAGGGAAATTCGAGAAACTCTTAAGCAAGGAAGAGCTCCAGCGCTTCCAGGAACTCCTCAAATTAGGTGTAATAGAGAAATTCAGGTTAAGCGAAAAATACAAGAAACCCATTTACAGAATAAAAGAAAAAAAGAAAGAGCAGATGCAGGCTCAAGCCCAAGCTCAGGCGCAGGCAATCCAATCACAGCAACAAGCCCAACAGCAAGCCCAAACGCAAAAGCCTGTTCAGGCAACAATACCCTCAACTGAACCCAGAATAGAAAAAGAAGGCTTTGCAGTAATAAAAAGCGATTTTGATGCAAAGAAGTTCTGCTATGATTATGAAGCAGAAATTAAAGCAAACCAGATTAAAGGCCTTAAAGGCTTTGACGGAAACCATTACTTCATTAAAGTTCCATTGCTTGAAAGACTAAAGCAGAAAATCCTTTCTGCGTTCAAGCAGAAAAAGAATCTTTCGCTCAAGGAATTAAGCGATAAAGCCTCTTTAGACCAAAAACTCGCGAAATGCTGCTGTGAATTCTTGAAAGAGGAAGGCGAACTCCTCGAAAAAAGGAAAGAGCAGTACGAGGCAATCGAGTGAATTCAGCCCTTGATTTTTTCCAATAACTCTAATTTCTTTTTTTTGAATTCCCTCACATTCAAATTCAAGTAATTCAATTCCCTGAATCCATTCACAATCTCAATCAATCTCTTTTTGTATTCAACCAAAGAATATTTTTCCAGCAATTCACTGTATTTCTTGAAATCAATTTGGCCGGACAGCATTAAGTCCATTAAGTCAATCCTGTCCTTCAAGCCTTTCTCGCTGTGCATTCTCTCAATTTCAGCTCCCTGCTTTAAAATCAGCAATATTTCAGGCCTTACAACCTTAAAGCCCTGAATTTTTGCAGTGAACTTCTTTAATTCCTCCACAGGCAAGGCAAGCTTTGAATAAAAAGGAAGATAAACATCAACATCAATTTCTTCAACGAAAAATTCATATTTTCTCAGCCTGTCATTCTTTTTCAATTCATACAATCCTTTGATTTTTTGCAGTTCTTCAATCTCCACAACCAAATCAATGTCCTTGGATTTATGGGCATTAACCCACAAGAAGACAGCCCAACCCCCGATAAGCAGGAAATCAAATTTATCCTTCAATTCCTGCAGCACAAGCCAGCTCTTCTCCGTAAGCAAGCTATTCCAGTAATCCATCAATCTTCGCCTCCAATTCCTTCAGGAAGTCTTTTGCATACCATTCAGGCAGATTCCACAAATCCACAAAGGTCTGGGCAATAATTGAAGTATTGCCGTAAGAATCCATTAATTCATCCTTCTGCAAAACAAACAGGTTTGGGTTCCCTTTCCTTTCAGGAAAACGCCTTTTAATTTCACTTAATTCATCGGCATAAACATAAACCTCAGAATAATCTGCAGGAACGCCCTTGAACCTGAACTTGAATGCAGAGAAAGCCCCGAACGCAATCCCTGAAGGCATTGCCCTTTCAATCTCCCTCACAGGCTTTTCAACTCTAGTTTCATACACAATATCTTTCCGTAAATCCCTTACTGAAGCCCAGTAATAAAGAATTTTCTTTGCGTTCACAACAGAAAAATTCCTTGGGTTGACCTTTATTGCATTCATCTTCCTTAAAGGCCTCAAGGCAAAGTTCACATTGGAAATAGAAACGCCCAGCCTTCCGGCTAAATCCTTCTGCGTGAAAGAATAATTCTTTTTCTCGAGCACCTGAAACAAGAGCTCCCTGAAAACAAACTCTGCTTTAAGCATAATACAATAATTGAAAGTAATAATATTTAAATATTTCGATTAAAATCGAAACTAATATAAATAAACAGATTAACCTATAGAAACAGCCTTTTTGTTACCTAAACCCCTTAATTAATTTTTCACGCAATATTGTATTGGTCTGCATGAAGATTCTTCTTCCATTGATTTCAAGGCAGGAGTTCAACGAGGAATTCTTGGACAAGGCATTAGAGGGCGCAAGGGAGGTAATTCTTCTTCTTGTAATTGACGTGAACGCAATGGCGGGCCAGTTCGGTTTTGCCACCTCAGAGATAATGCAGGGCACAAAAATCATGCAGAAAGTAAAGGAGATCATAGGCCAGAAAAGAAAGAAATGCTCTGAGATAACTGAATGGGGCGACACAGCAACAAAAATAAATAACATTGCAACACTCAATGACGTTGATAAAATAGTTTTAATGAAGCAGAAGGGCGTGTGGTGGAACGAATTAGAGAAAAGGCTAAAAAAGGAATGCAAGAAAAAACTTGAAGTAATAGAAATAAAGCCCCCAGAAGAAAAAGAAGAAGCAAAAGAAAAAAAAGAAGTAATTGAACCAGTAAAAAAACCTTTATGGAAAAGATAAAAATGGAAAAAATCAGTTCAGCAAAGCGCACAAAAAAAATAAGATACGCCATAAGAGACCTTGTAGTCCTGGCAAGAAAATTCCCTGACGTAATCTACCTGAATATCGGCGACCCGAACATTTATGATTTCAGGACTCCAGAGCACTTGATTCAGGCTGTATCCAATGCAATGCATGAAAACAAGAACGGTTACGCGCCATCTGAAGGAATACCTGAAGCAAGAGAGGCAGTAGCAAAAGAAGCAAGAGAAAACGGAATTCAAATTGAAGCAAAAGACGTTCTAATAACAACAGGCGCTTCAGAGGGCATTGAAATGGCTTTGACAGCGCTCCTTGATAAAGGCCAGGAATTCCTTGTTCCATCTCCAGGCTATCCTTTGTATGATGCTGTCCTGAATAAAATCCAGGCAAAGCCAGTGAACTATTTCTTGAACGAAGAAAACAAATGGCAGCCTGACGTCGAAGACATTAAAAGCAAGATTACAGGAAAAACAAGAGGCCTTCTTTTATTGAATCCAAATAACCCTACAGGCTCTGTGTGCGAGAAAGAGACAGTGAAAGCGTTAACTGATTTGGCGCAAGAGAAAAATTTAGTTCTATTCTCAGATGAAATCTACAATAAGATTGTCTACGAGAAAAAGCATTATTTCACTGCAGGCCTTTCAAACGAGGCTCCTGTCCTAACCTTCAACGGCTTGAGCAAAGCCTATCTTGTTCCAGGGTGGAGGATTGGCTGGATTGAATTCTTTGACCCGAAAAATATAATTCCAGAATACATTGAAGGCATTCACAAGATTGCCCGCGCTAGACTGAGTGCAAACCATCCATTGCAGTACGCAATAAAGCCTGCCTTGGAAGGCAGCCAGGAACACCTGAAAGAAATGAATTCTAAATTGAAGGAACGAGCAGAATTCACTTTCAGGAGGCTGAATGAAATTGAAGGCATTTCCTGCGTTAAGCCTGAGGGCGCATTCTATGCTTTTCCAAGCATTAAAGTAAAGAATGACGAGCAATTTGTGAAGAAGTTCCTGCGCAAAGAAAAAGTTCTTTTAATTCACGGCTCTGGTTTCGGCCAGAAGCCAGGAACAGCCCACTTCAGGATTGTGTACCTTCCCTCAATTCCAATCCTAGAAGACGCATTCAACAGGCTCGAAAGATTCATGGGAAAATTGGGAAGATAAAATTATTAGATTTCAATAGAACTGTATACAATAATAAGCAAGGCATAATGTATTATACCCAAAGTAAAATATGTAATCATTAGCCAAAAATATTTTTTTATTGACTCCTGTTTTCTTTTTGCCCCCAAATAACACTTTACCGACAAATAAAGCAGTATTATTAAAGTAAAAAGAAAAACCAAAAGCAAAAACTTGTCTTTGATTGAGGCATCAAATAACATAATTCCATTAAAAAATAAACTAATAATACTTAGAATTCCAAAAATAATTGAAAATGTTTTAACACTATCAAAAGAAACCATACAATTAAATTTAGCTTGGGTTTATTGTTTTTTCCATAATAATTTTGCAATTTTTTCTTCGTCAACGACGATTGTTTTATTGCATATTTGGTTTAAGTGAAAGGATTTAGTTTTAGGGAAGCACACGTTTATTACTTCCTTCCCAAAGTCTTGGGCAGCCTTTATTGCTGGAGCAAAATCTGCATCGCCAGAAACAATTATTGCAGTATCATAAATATTTGAGTAGGCGTGCGTTACAATATCAACAGCCATTCTTACGTCAACGCCTTTTTCTACCGGAGGGCCTTTAGGCCTTTTCTCCAATCTTCCGAGTTTAACTTCAAAACGAGGAATTTTCTGCAGGGCAGAAAAAAACTTTTGCTGTTTTTTGTATTCTTCCGGTTTTTCTTTCTGGTTAACTGGAACATTATAATAATATGTTTTAATCAATTTATTTTTTTCAACAAGAAAATCAACAAAAGCAGAAAAATCAATATTTGCTTTGCCAAAATTGTTCAATAAGTCATGATAAAGATTGCTTCCATCAATAAAAACAACAACTCTCTTCTTCTTCAAAAACATGAATAAAACCGGATAAGAAACCTGCCGTTGCCGAAGCAAAGGCAGGGAGATAATACAAAAAGAATAATATGAGAAGAAGTATAAAAATATATTGCCTAAAATCAGCCTTTCACGAATTCTATTTTTTCTTTTTTTGCTTTCTGAAATTTTTGGTTGAATTCCCACATGAACTTCTTTATTAGTTCTGCTGCACGCTCCTTGTCTTCGCCGCACAAGAGCTTCCCGCTCTTGCAGTCATCATAAACCTTCTGGAGCTCTTTGTCGTCCTCAATTAGATGCTGTTTGTACATCTCAAAAATAACGCATTTCTCAGGAATTCCTCCAAGCTTTTTCTGCTCTTCAATTGAAGCCCTGCCTCCGGTTAAGGCATTCTTTATTTTTTTTGCAGCCTGCTCTGGGGGTTCAGGAATGGAAATAAAGGAATTGGGATTGCTCTTGCTCATCTTCATGCTTCCGTCCAAAGCAGGAACAAATTTATGGTATGTTGCAGAAGGGAGAAAGAAATTGAATTCGCTTTTTGTCCTTCTTGCAATGTCCCTGCTCAAGCGAATGTGCGGGCTCTGGTCAACCCCCACAGGAACAACTCCAGGCATTCTTTCTTTTGCTTGAGGAAATAAAATGTCTCCTGCCTGCGTTAAAGCAGAAAGAATTCTTGAAGGGTGAATGCCCCCGTAAATTGCCCTGAATTCGTTCAAAGTAACTTTCTGCGAGAAAATAAAGCTCAATTCAGTAACCTTCATGTTCTCTGACTGGAAATAGAAGAAGGCCTTTTTTGGGTTTAAGCCTAAAGCAATGTATGCAGGAATATAGAATTCCAAAGCCCTTTTCCTTGATTCCTGCAGTGAAATCCCTCTTGTAGCCTGCACTTCCAGATCAGCAATTAAGGTAAAAGTCCTTGCTCCCTGTGACTGGAAGTATGAGACCATTTCTATCACGCTTTTTGTTCCAAAATGAATTCTCTCGCTTGAAGGCATTACTCCTGTAAGCTCATAGAAAGGCTTTTTTTCTTTTATTGCAGAAGCTATTTGATCCAAGCCTTGGCCTGCAAATATTATATGCCTTCTCATGAGCCTGTTGGGGTTGGGGAACTTCTTGAGCATAGCCTCGTCAAATGGTTCAAGACCGAACTCTTTTATGAGCCTCTCGTAGTCTTCTATTAGAATTGAACCCCAAGGGTCTATGGCAGTCATTGAAGTCACCTTAATTGCATTAATATTAAATACTCGAATAATGTTTTTTTAATTAATTGCATTGAATTGTTTTTATTGGTGAATGAAATGAATCTGCTTACAGGAGAAAAAATCCTCGTAAAAGAAAAAAAACTGAAGGACCAATTAATACAGAAAGGCTTTGGAGAGAAAAAAGAGTTCGAGTTTGTTCTTGATTTAATTGAAGCCTTTTATTTGCTTGAAAAAGAGAAGATAGAATTAGAGGACTCCAAAGGCGAAAAGATTGGAGAAAAGGAAATCCTCAAGATAGCAGAAAAAAAAGACAAGGAATTCTACAGGAAGTTCTTAGTGTACAGGGACTTGAGGGAGAGGGGCTTTGTGGTAAAAACAGGATTCAAGTTCGGTTTCGACTTAAGGGTTTACCCTAGAGGAAAAAAGCCCGGGGAAGAGCACACTCAATGGGTGGTTGCAGTGAAAAGCCAGAACGACAAAATGAACATGATTGAATTGAGCAGGAAGGTAAGGCTGAGCGGGAACATCAAGACAACCTTGCTGTTTGCAGTAGTTGACTCAGAGAACGACATCAATTATTACGAGATAAAAAGGCTTGTTCCCTGAAATTAATTTTAATTAACTGGAATGATTTTTTTATGCGCAGAGGAAAGAGACCTAAAAGGATTGTTCAAAGCGACTTTTTCGGGAGAGATGTAACCCGTAAAATACCTTCAAGGAAGAGAAGGCTTATTCCTCCTTTAGAGCTTGAAGCAGTAAAGCTTGCCCGCAAAGGCGTTATTCCTCTTACTGCAAGAAAAGGCAAATTAAAGATTCCGAGAATTGTGGGAGAGCACCTAACAGAACTGCACAAATTGGGCTTAAACACAAAAAATTAACTGATTTTTTGGCCCACAAGAAAGCCCTCAAAAAAGATTCTTACTGGAATACAAGGGAAACCCTGAAAGAGATAGCCAGAATAAAAGGCATCATGAGACCTGCAATTAAACTGAATTCAAATCAAAGAGAACAGGTAAGGGAAAGGATCAGCAGAATTATTGGATTAATTAACAGGGAAGTTGAGAATGAGGCAATAAAAGACAAATTCAAAAAAGAAAAAAAAGACAGATTGAAAGACGAAAGAGAATTTGAATTGCAGGAAAAGCACCTGGAAGCCACAGCAAGAGAAAAACCAGACATTAAAAAATTGCTCGCAGGAAAAGAAAAATTCATTAAAGCAGAAAACATATTGAAAATTCTATCTGATTTAGAGCAAAAGACTGTTTCAGGGAATTACCCTGAAGAAAATTTCACTGCAGAAGAAAAGGCTGCACTGGAACTGCTTAGAAGGGAAAGAAATCAGATTGAAAGGCAGGGAATGCCTCAGGTTGACGAAAAACATTTTATCAGGGGCCAGAGGATAAGGTTTCATGACATTTTGAAAATGCTAAAGGAAAAACATTAAATATTAGTTCGTTCATTTAATAAGACATGAAAGCAAAAAACTGGGTTTTAACAGGAATTATTGCCCAGGCCTTGGTTCTGGCCGGATGCACCCAGGTGAATAATGCTCTTAATAATGCTGCGCCTGGAGAAGGCGGCTTTGTTGACCCGTGCCAGTATGTTTCCTGTGAATCCAAGTGCGATGGCTTCACCTACAAAGGCGGGGGAAACTGCGTTTTAGGGGAATGCATTTATTCAGTCGAAGAAAAGAATTCCGCTGTATGTGGCTATATTGCAAAACCTGAAGTGAAGATTGAAACCAACCTCAAGTACTGCTCTTATGACATAACACAAAAGGAATTCACGCTGTATTTAACAATGAAAAATACTGGAGACACAATAGTAAAAAAAGGCAGCATAGTGCAACTGATTTCAAACAAATTAACTGCACCGCAGATGGCAGTATTGGACGCAAATTATGCTCCAGGAAAAATGCTCTGGGAGACAACCAAATGGACTGTAGGAAACACAGGAGGCATAGGGGGCTGGGTATACTATATTCCTGGCGCAGAAAAAGAAATAATTGATTTTACTCTAGTATTCTGCGAGAACATTCAATGCACCCAAGAAAATTGGCTGGAATTATTCAACGGAGACACCAATTCATGCATTGGTGAATAAAAATGGTTTACAACCTGCTGGACACCCTTGTAATGCTTACAAATGTCTTTTTCATTTTGGGAGGCCTTGCAGCAGGAACACTCATGCTAATTGCGTACAAAAGATTCAAAAAAAACGAATTCTCCAATATAGTGAAATTCTTTGCCCTTGCTGTGATGCTTACAGTAATGTACAAGATAGCAGAAGTGCTGGACGAATACTACATGTACCATTACTACATCACATTCTTTTTGATGCACTTATTCCTTTTCCTTGCAATGCTTGCAAGCGTCTGGACTGCATTCCTGTTGCTCAAGTATTCCAGGCTGCCTCCCTCAAGCCTGCCAGAAGACTAATTCATTTTTTTCTTGCTCTTATAATAATCTTCAATTGCCTTCCTCAAGCCTTCAGCTGAAAGCACAGAGCAATGCATTTTAATTGGAGGCAGTCCTCCTAATTCCTTTGCAATATCCATATTAGAAATTTTTAATGCTTCATTCAATGTCTTTCCTTTCACCATTTCAGTTATCACAGAAGAAGTAGCCAAAGCTGCAATGCATCCGAACGTCTTCACCTTAATGTCCTTCAAAATTTCTTTTCCTTTCTTGTTCTTTCCCACTTTAATGTAAACCTCGAGTACGTCACCACACTGCGGGTTCCCGACCTTTCCAATTCCGTCAGCATTCTTTATTTCACCCATATTTCTGGGGTGCCTGAAATATTTCATTACCTTTTTTGAGTACAATTCCATTTAAATTCAACTCCATTCAGTGTTTGTGCCCGAATTCTTCTTTATTGTACTTAACTCCTTTTCTTAATGGGCTGATTTCCCTTAATTTCTTTACATTCTTCTCCAAGCTCTTCACAGTAAAATTCAATTCCTTTCTGGTGTTCTCCCTGCCTAAAGTCATCCTGCAGCTCCCGTGAATTATCTCGTGAGGCAATCCAATTGCTTTCAGCACGTGAGAAGGCTCTAAGCTCTGGGAAGAGCAAGCGCTTCCAGTAGAAACAGCAATGCCATCAAAATTCAGGTAATTCAATAATGCCTCGCCTTCAATGAAAGCAAAAGAAAAATTAGCATTACTGCACAGCCTTTTATTGCCTTTAGGTCCATTCAATTTAGAGTCAGGAATCCTCCCTTCAATTTCCTTGATTAAATAATCCCTTAGCCCGGCCATCTGCTTTACATACTTTTCTTTTGCTAATTCCACAGCCTTTGCAAATCCCACTATTGCAGGAACATTCTCTGTTCCAGCCCTCTTATCGAATTCATGGTGGCCTCCGAAAACCAGTTTATTGAATGGAGTTCCTTCACTTAAATACATTGCCCCAACCCCTTTGGGTCCGTGAATCTTGTGCGCACTGAAAGAAAGCGCATCAACATTAATCTTCCTTACATTAATTGGAGCCTTGGTGAAGGATTGCACTGCATCAGAATGGAATAAAACATTTTTTTCTTCACAGATTCTTCCAATCTCTTTTATGTCCTGAATTGTTCCAATCTCGTTGTTTGCGTGCATTACAGAAACAAGAATTGTGTCCTCTGAAATCTTCTGCTCTAAATCACTCAAATCAATGAATCCTTCCCTGTTTACACCCAAATAAGAAACCTTGAATCCTTCTCTTTCTAACTCCCTGCATGTCTCCAGTACAGCCGGGTGTTCAATGCTTGAAGTAATTATATGGTTTCCTTTCCTTTTGTGCGCAAAAGCAATTCCCCTTAAAGCCATGTTGTCTGCTTCACTGCCCCCTGAAGTGAAAATTACTTCTTCAGGCAAAGCCTTGATTTTCTTCGCAATCTTTTCTCTTGCTTCCTCTAATGCTTCCTTTGCTTCTAACCCAAAAGAATGAATGCTTGAAGCATTGCCAAACTTTTTGGTGAAGTAGGGCAGCATTGCCTTTACAACCAAAGGGTCAACTGGAGTAGTAGCTCCATGGTCTAAGTAAATTCTCTTCATTTATTTTGCCTCACATTTAATGCAGCCGTATTTTTTGAAGATATCATCAAACAGTTCCACGAAATCATTGCATGACCCCTTCAGAGCATCCCTTCCTTTTGCTGTAATGCCGTAAACGATCTTCTCCCTCTTTCCAGCCTTCCTGGCCTTAATGTATTTCCTGTCCTTGAACTTCTTGAGCACAGGAAACAAGGCTCCAGAGGTAATCTTTTTGCCTCTCTTTTCGCCCAGCACTTTGAGCAGTGAGTAAGCGTGAATGGGCTTTAATGAAATCTGCCATAACACCTGCAGATCCAATACACTTAAATTAGACATATCTGACTTAGACATATCAATAGACTTGGGCAGAAATGTTTTTAAAGCTTTCAATTCCTCTCATTGTTTAAATGGCACCATTGAATAAGGGAAAGAGTTCTGGAAGGAGAAGAAAGGTTGAAAGTTTGAGGGCCATTATCAGGCGCACTGCAGAGAACAAAATAAATGACCTAAGGCTTAAGCCTTCCAAGACCGCCTTATTTATAACTAATTCCACTATGCCCAGATCCATGAAAATTACACTCTTAAAAAAGCTGCTTTTTGAAAGAAGTGGCCTTTCAAGAGGGCAAAGAAAGTACATCCACAATACAATCATTTCCCTTAAGAAGCGCGAGCCATAAAAAGTATTGGAATTAAATCTTGTTTTCCGCGCATTCTTTTTCGTACTGGCAGTAATTGCACTGCCATTGCATTTTTTCTTTTGTTTTTGCTTCTGGTTCAGGGAGGACATCTTCTAACAGGAACTGGTGGAGTGCCTTTATCCTGTTTATTGCTTCCTGGGCTTTTTTTTGCTCGTATTTTACTTCGAACGGCCTGCACTGAAGGGTGTTCTTTTCAATGTACAGTATAATGCCGTCTTCTATTTTCTTGTTGTGCAGGTATAACTGTAATTGCATTAAGTGGCTTTCTGTTGGCTCGTTTGTCCACTTCAGACCTGCAGTAGACTTTACTTCCACTATGTACTTCTTTCCGTTCAATTTCACTAGGACTACATCGTCTATTCTGCCTGAGACTGTAATGTCTCCTTCCTTGAACTGGAATGGCGCTTCTGTTTCAATTAATTCAACATGAGGGTTTTTTTCGCTCTTGATTGCTTCAACGATAAAGCCATGGATTATGTTTCCCATCTCAAACACTTTCATGAGCTCTTTGTCCACTTCTTTTGGGTTCTTGTAGGAGTACCATACCTTCCTGAGGCATGACCCGCACTCTGACGGGTAGTATCTTCCGACCTTCTTCTCCCTAGTCTCCCTCGAAAGATAATTGCTTATGAGCTCATTAAAGTCAATCATTCCATTCACAGCCCCTCATAACAATTATTGCATCCTCACCCCTAAAAGCATTTTCGGTAGTAGGGTGCCTGTGAAAAGAATTGGTTAACTTGTTAATGATTCTTCAATTATTTTCTTTTCTTCCTCAGTAATTTCATACAATTTGTAAGCTAATTCATCAATCTCTTTGTCAGTTCGCTTGATTTCTTCCTCTATTTTTGTTCTTTCATTGGTTTTTTTATCCCCCAATTCGTTAAGGCGTTTGTTTAAAGAAAGCATTTTATCTACTAAGCTAATAATTCTTTGTTGGTACTCAAAACCAATCTTAACTGGCAAATCATTCAAATGATATATTCTTAGATTTTTTCCGTACTCAATTTTATCATCAACAAAATCAAAGCTTTCCCCCAGCAGTACGCCTAACACTAACCATACACAAAATAAAACAAAAAAACCCTTAAAAAGGGTTAAGAAAAACTGCTTTCAAGTAAAGCTTATTAACAGGAAAAGAGTTCTATTAATTGAAATGAAGAGAGAAATAGTAATTGCATTGGCTTGTATTGTGGTAATATTATTAGCGGGTTTGTTGTATTATTCGTTTTTTAATAAATCAAATGAAAAAAAGTGCGAAGGACAGATTTATACTAGATTTGGGTGTTATCCTAAATGTGATAATGGTAAATGGAAAGTAGATTGTTATAAGTGTACACAATATCCTGATGTTAATTGTATATTAACTGATAGTTATTACGCCTGATTTCGCCCCCACCGCAACCTTTTTAAATCCTTCAATTTTAGTGCGGGGAGGCTTTATATTTTGTTTGCTGGAGGAATATTATAGAGCTAATTATGCATTGCAGGTATTAATTTCTTGAGGGGTGGTTTTATGGGAAAAGAGCATAAAAAGGACAGGAAAGCAGAGAAAACAGAGGAAAAGAAGGTGGAAGAAGAGGCAGAAGCAATGGCAGAAACAGCGCCTGAAGCACTGCCTGAGGTGCCAGAAGAAGAGGAAGAAGAATTAGGAATAGAACTGCCTTTCCCTAAAGCAACAATAGTGAACATGCTAAGGCAGCACTTAGACAAAGGAAAGCAGATTAAAGGCCAAGTCAAAGTGGAAATGAACTTATGGCTAGGAAAAATGGTTGAAAGAATAGCAAAAAAAATGAACGACCATCCTTATACTTATGTTGACGGCTCAATGTTCTGGGACGCAATAGAATTGTATGAGAACGTAGCAGAAATAGAGAAAGAAAAAGAAAGAATAATAAAAGAACTGGAGTCAATAAAAGCAGCATGCGATGTACTAATAAGCGAAGTAGACAGAAAGTTCGTCATAAGGAAGACCTTCATGCACGAGCTAAGCAACGAAATAAAAGAAGCCCAAAAAACACAGGAAAAGAAAGAATGAATTTCCCAATCCTATTTCTTTTAATTTTTATTCAAGCCCTAAATACTTATGGCAGAATTTGTGTTTCACCCTCTAATAAAAGAGAATTCAATAGAGCAAAGACTATATCAGGAAGTACTGGTGGCAAGAGTACTGGAAAAAGGCAATTCACTTGTGGTAGCCCCTACTGCACTCGGGAAAACCATTGTGGCAGTAATGATTGCAGCGCATTTACTGCAAAAAAAGCCTGAAGCAAAAGTCCTATTAGTAGCGCCAACAAAGCCTCTGGCAGTACAACACAAAAATTCTTTCACAAAATTCATGAAATTAGAAGAAGAAAAAATTGTTCTATTAACGGGCTCAACGCCCTCAAGCAAGAGAGAAGAATTATGGCGGAATGCCTCAATAATTTCAGCTACACCCCAGGCAATAGAAAACGACTTAATGCAGGGAAAGCTTTCACTCAAAGAAGTCAACCTTATTGTATTCGATGAAGCCCACAGGGCAGTAAGGAATTATTCCTATGTATTCTTAGCCCAAAACTACATGAAGCAGGCATTACAGCCCTTAATTCTGGCTTTGACAGCCTCTCCTGGAGGAGAAGAAGAAAGAATACAAGAGGTATGCAAGAACTTGTTCATCCAGAACATTGAAATAAAATCTGAAGGAGATTCAGACGTAAAGCCTTACACCCACGAAATAGAAAGCGAATGGATCAAGGTAGACCTTCCAGCAGAATTCTTGGAGATAAAAAAGCTTTTGAGGGGATTCATGAGAGAGCAAATATTATTCTTGAAGAAGTTAGGCTACGCCAAAGGCATTTACCCTAACATGATGAAGAGGAAGGATTTAATAGAATTGCAGGTGAAGATAAGAAGGGATTTAATTCAGAGAGCAAAAACAAACCCTGCAATCTACATGGCTGCCTCAAGGTGCGCTGCACTCCTCAAGATTGCCCACGCAGAACTTTTATTAGAAACACAAGGGATTCCTTCACTGCAGGAATACTTTGCTAAAATGCTTTCTGCCTCGCAGAAGAGCGGAGCAACAAAAGCAGGAAAATATATTCTAGGAAAAGAAGAAATACAGAAGGCAATTGCGTTAACAAGAAGATTGGCTGAAGCAAAAGTAATTCACCCGAAGGTAGAGAAACTTCAGGAGGTACTCCTTAAACAATTTACAGGGAACTCGGAAAGCAGGGTGATTGTGTTCAACCATTACAGGGACTCAGCAAAGTTTCTGGAAAAGCAGCTGAATTCAATTGCATGGATTAAGGCAAAAAGATTTGTGGGACAGGCAATGAAGGAAAGAGACAAGGGAATGAGCCAGAAAGAGCAGATTCAGGCAATTGCAGACTTAAAGGAAGGGAAATACAATACGCTAATTGCAACTTCGGTTGCAGAAGAAGGCTTGGATATTCCTGCAGTTGATTTGGTTGTATTCTTTGAGCCTGTGCCTTCAGAGATAAGGGCAATCCAAAGGAGAGGCAGAACAGGAAGGCTTGCAAAAGGAAAGGCAGTAATATTGATGGCTAAAAAAACAAGGGATGAAAGCTTTTACTGGAGCGCTGTGAGCAAGGAAAAGAAAATGAAAAAAACATTGCATTCAATGAAGGCTTTTGCGCCAGAGAAAAGGAAAATGGAAGCCCAGACAACTCTCACGAAATTCGCTGAAGAAGCAAAGAACAAAATAGTAATTTTCGTGGACACAAGAGAGCAGGCCTCGAATGCAGTGAGAGAATTAAGCAAGAAAGAGAATGTATTCATTAAAGTAAAGCAATTAGAGCTGGGGGACTATGTTTTAAGTGATCAAGTAATAGTGGAAAGAAAGACTGTGGAAGACTTCCTGCAGTCAATGATTGACGGAAGGCTCTTCAATCAGCTGGTTGACATGGCTTCAAATTACGAGAAGCCTTTAATGCTCATAGAAGGAAAACAGGAAGAATTGTATTCTCTGCGGGATATTCACGGGAACGCAATAAAAGGCGCTTTAAGCTCAATTGCTTTGGATTATCATGTCCCAATCATTTTCACTAAAGACCTGGAGGAGAGCGTTTCATTCATTTACTTGATTGCAAAAAGAGAGCAATTAGGAAAAGACAGGGACATAAGGCTAAGGATTGGAAGGAAGGGCTTGACTCAAAGTGAGCTTCAGCAGTTTATTGTGGAGAGCCTTCCATTGATTGGCCCAACAATGGCCAAGAGCCTGCTCAAGCATTTCGGCTCAATAAGGAAATTATTCCTTGCGTCAGAAGAAAAGCTGCAGAAAGTAGAGAACATCGGGGAAAAGAAGGCTTCAGAGATAAGGAAAATAGTGGACGCAGAATGGAAAGAGGACTGATTTTTATATAACCTGCAACAATTATTATTTCATGGCCTGGACCACAGTCGAAACACCTAACGCTAAATATGTGCTGATTTTCAGCTACCATTCAATGATTTCAGAAATACCTATTATTGAGTATGATGCGTTGGTTTTGGAAAGTGGTGGTCTTGCTTCAGTTAAAAAAATAGTAAAAAGCCGTCAATATAAAAAATTAATTAATCAAGCGACTCAAAATCAAAAGCAAATCTGGTTAACTGATGCAGAGCCCGCTTTTTTATCATTATTGGAATTAGTGGGGCAGCGCATAATTAAGTTGCCTGTTACTTCATTAGAGTTACCTTTCATTTTATCTAAAATTCACAAAAAAGAAATAAAACATTCTAAATACTGGGGTATTACAACAAAAATACAACTGTTCCCTGGGGTAAAAGGAGTTGCAACTATCAGGAATGCAATAAGTGCAGAAAAATGCGAGTCTTTTTTTAGCACCATTACTTCAAAAAGAATTGAATAGAAAACCAACTATTGCAATGGTATGGGGCAACCTTCATTTTGGAATAATTGATTTTCTAAAACGCCCGGATAAAAGACACAAGATTTTAGTTAAAAGCAAACTTGAAAGATGGGTTAAATCAGGGTATTTAGTATCCAGGAGGTTTTGGTTGAACAAAAAAGGAAAAATAGAAAGAATTGAAGAATTCCCAAAGACCATAAATATTGAAAAACTCAAATTAGAATACCAAGTAAGCCCCCTAAAGAAAAGAAAATTATTGGGCAGAATAAAATTATTCAGAAGAAAGCCGAAATAATAAAATTCGCTTAAACATAATTTTGTTTTTAAATTGTTTTTATGCAAGCGTTATGTTTTTAATAAGAAAGCCAATTATTCTAATTATATTTATTCAATTTGAGAAAAAACTTTTTGAGGGCGTGGTGGAATGGCATTACTTAAAATCGAATTCTCTGACGGAGAAGAAATAATTGAAGGCATATTTCAGGCAGCAAAAGAGCACGACATAGATTATGGAACATTCGATGCAGCAGAAGGAGAACTGAAAGACATAGAATTGATTTCAGACGACTATTCAGAGAACGCAAAATTTGAGGAACCAATAAAAATCAGGAGCATTTCAGGCAGGGTAGTCAAACAGAAAGACGGATGGGAATGCAACCTTCACGTTTCATTGAACAGGCTTTCAACAAACAGGCAGTGGATTTCAGGCGAACTAAAGAAAGCCTACGCCAGCAAGGAATTCAAGATAGATGTGGGCGTAAGAGACCTGAAAAAAATTATTGATAAATAAATTATTTTCAAAACCTTTGTAGGAGGGGTGAAGTAATATGGCAGGACTCACAGTCAAAACAAATCTTTTCCCTTACAGGATGCACTTAAAGGAAAAAGAGCCACTTGAACTGACAATAGAGATAAGGAACGATGACGTCAAGCCGAAACTGGTGTCATTCGAGCTTGAATTGCCAGAGACAGTAGCAATAGACAAGTCAGGCATGACAAGAATAGTACAGAAGAATTTGGACAGGATGAGCCCAGGGGAAACAAAAAAATTTCTTTACAGTATCTATCCATCAAAAAAAGTTGACACAGGCCACTGGGGCGGAAAACTGACAGTATCAGAACACTACCAAGACTACAATTACATTCTCAACAACTACAGCAAAGACATCCTGGTAAGAATCATCGAATGACTAAGCCTTTTCTTTTTCCCGAAAAAGAAAAGTCTCCAGTCCATCCAAAAGAAAAAGGGCTGGCAGTATATCCAAAAGAAAAGAAAAAAGTCAATTAATCAAAAAAGCGTTATTTTGATTTGAATAATATTGATTCTGATAATTTAAACTGAAGATTAATTGATTTTTTGCCTTCTATTTTTTAATTTTTTCTTTTGTTGCTTTGTTATGTCTGGATACATTTTAGGCGAGAGAAAAACATTTGAAATTTTTATAAGAACCCAGAAAATTTTGCGAGAAGGTTCTTTTCCAATAATGAGAATATTTGAAAACGAAGAAATAAAATTTTGGCTGAAAACAGCAAGAAAATATGCGGGCAAAAAAGACAAAATAATAGAAATAGGCTGTGGCGGCGGAAGAATACTTAAAGAACTAATGAAAGCAGGGTTTAATGCATCAGGATTTGATAATAACATTTTGTTTGTGAATCATTGCAAAAAGCACAGCTTAAATGTATTTTACTTAGATGCAACAAAAAAAGCCCCAAAAAAACATAAATTCAAATACAAGATTGCCGGAATTGCCCTTAATACACTATTCAATTTTCAGGAAAAAACAAGAAAGAAATGGGCTCTGCATGCATGCAATTTGCTGGAAAAAGACGGTCTGCTAATTATTAATGCTTATTCTGACAACAATTTTTCCAGAAAAAATATTGGTGAAAGAATAAAATTTTATGAAGCAGTTTTAGCCCCACCAAAAAATTATTATGTTGAATTCTTTGATAATGGCAGAGAAAGAGGGATAAGGCTTTGCAACCCGAATGGAAAAGAAAAATTTTTCTCTCGCTGGATTACCCGAAATGAATTAGTAAAAGAAATAAAAACATGGAAATGCTTCAAGATTAAATTAATCAAGCTAATGAAATGTAGGATAGGACGGAATGTTTTGCTTGCAAAAAAATGAAAGGGTGGAAAAATGGTAAAATATAATGGTGCTTTTTTTGGGTTGTATGAAAATCTGTTCCTTGTAATAAAAAAAGAATGCGGTGAAAAGAAAGCACTGAAATTATTCACTAAAATAATGGTTAAGGGACTGAAAAAAGCTTATGATAAAATGGGATTCAAAAAAGGAAAACCAGAAGATTTTGTGAAAGTTGTTGGCGCAAGAGATAAAGGGGTTGGCTTAAAGGTAAGGTTCCCAAAAATAACACAAAAAGAAATAGTTTACCAATTTTATACAGATCCTTTCCCCAACTTAAAAGGTAAGGTAAGCCCTGAAAAACTTGATGCAGCCTACATGCAGTTTAAAGTAAATTATTTGCTTGGAAACAATTGGCAGTACAAGACAAGAAAGCACATCTGGAAAGGAGACAATTGCACAGAGCATTTAATAACAAAAAAATAATTACCATTTCTCTTTGTGGATTCTCTTTTTGCTGAAGTCAGAGTTAATGTGAGGCAGAGGCTTTGCTTCAGGGAAGCCGACTGGAATGATGTTAACCAGAGTGAAATTTGAGGGAATGCCGAGCAATTCTCTTATGCTGGCCTTTCTTTCCTCGCGCACGTTCTTCCACACTGTGCCCAAGCCTAAAGCTGTCGCCTGAAGGAAGATGTTCTGCGAGGCAAGCGAAAGGTCCTGGAAAGCCTGGTTTGTCTTTGTTGTGTCTGTTACAGCAACAATAAGTACAGGAGCATTCTTAATGAATTCCTGCCCTAAAATATCAAACAACTTGTTTTTGGTTTCCTGGCTCCTTATTACAATGAATTCTGCTGCCCTGTTATTCCTTGAGGTATGGGCAAACTGTGCTGCCTTAATTAATTCCTCAATTAGTTTTTCAGGAACTTCATCAGGCTTGAATTCCCTCACGCTACGCCTGTTAATGATTTCTTTGAGGACCATATAGTATTATTTAAAAAAGAAACAAAATAAAAAAGAATTAGAAAAATAAAAGAAAAAAAATGAGAAAAAGTTTTCTCATTCAAACGTAGCCTAAGCCTAGTTCGTGCTTGTCTCTTGGCGATCTTGCGTAAGAGGTCATTTCCTCTGGCTCAAAGCCTTTAATGTAAGGGCTGTGAACTCCAGTGAAAATTGCTATTACTTCTAATTTATTGCTGTAGGTTGGGTCAACCCTTGCGCCCCATATTACTGTTGCCTTAGGGTCAATGTTTTCTGTGAGCAATTCCCCTACACCATTTGCTTCGCCTAAAGTTAATTCCATTCCGCCCGAAATGTGAATCAATGCGCCTGAAGCACCTGAAATGTCAACGTCAAGCAAGGCATTCTTTAATGTGTCTTCAACTGCTTCTTCAACCTTGTTCACTGAAGAGCTTTCACCGACAGCAATAACGCTTAAACCATGATTTGTCATTATTGCCCTGACATCAGCGAAATCCAAGTTAATCAATGAAGGCTGAGTTATTGTTTCTGTTATTCCCCTCACTGCCCTTGCCGTTACCTCGTCTGCGACCTTGAATGCGTCCTGCACTGGAAGGTTTGGAACCAATTCTACAAGCCTGTTGTTGTCTATTACAATAACTGTGTCTGAAACTTTAGCCAGGGACTTAAGGCCGTCCTCTGCTTTCACTAATCTTGCTTTCTCTAAAGCGAATGGATAGGTTACCATTGCGATTACTATTGCGCCCTGCTCTTTTGCTATTTCAGCAATAATTGGCGCTGCGCCTGTTCCTGTGCCTCCACCCATTCCAGCTGAAACAAAAAGCATGTCTACACCGCTTAATGCTTCCTCTAAAGCCTGCCTTGATACTTCAGCAGCCTTTGCGCCTACCTCAGGATATCCTCCTGCTCCAAGGCCTCTTGTAACGCTCTTTCCAATCAAGATTTTTGTTATTTCATCGTTGATTATTGCCAGATGCTGTTTGTCTGTGTTGACTGCAATCAATTGAGCTCCTGAAACGCCCATGTTAGCCAGCCTGTTCACTGTATTGCAGCCTGCTCCTCCTGCTCCTATTACCATAATTTTTGGTGCACCGAATTCTTCGAGCCTCTCCTTTGTTTCAGTTGAAGTTTTCTTCGAAGAAATAGCGCTTTCCATGATAGATTTCATTTGATTTCACCCCGATTTTTTTTTTAAATTGAATTTTTTTTTATCAAAATAAAAAATTGATTTAATAATAAGAAAACACAAACTGCTTAAAAACATATATCAAAAAAAAGCATGAAAAAAATGGAAAAAAGCAGAAAATGCGAGGTTATACATAAGAAATTTTTATGTTTAAGAGAAATTTATGTAGAATATTATATAGAAAAAAAATTTTTGCCAAAAGAAAAAGAGGTTATGTAGAAGAAATAAAATTTTTTGTTTCAAAGAAAAATGAAGTTATGTAGCATATTATGTAGTTTTTTTTGTTGTGTAATTCGCTTTAATTTGAGTATTTTATTATTCGGCTTCCACCATTATCGAAAACATTTTCCACATTCGTGCAATTTTTTGCTTCAAGGATTCCGTTCAAGAAATCGCCTGAACTTAAAGCATTGTTCGGCACATAGAAGTAATTTATATTGAATTTCTTTGTTTCTCTCTCTATTTTATTGCAGTCGCTTGAGCTTATCAATGCCTTCATTGCATTATTCCTTTCCTCTAATTCTGGAGCGAATTCAAAATAGCCGTCAATTACAGCTCTTCTTTGGGTGTAATATGTAATCGGGTGTCCTCTGTCCCAGATGCTCATAATGTTCGCGTCTTTTGCAGTGAATTGCTTTGCCCAGTTAAGAGAGGCAATCTCTTTTTGGTTAAGCAAGCCTCCCCCGGGCTGAGCCCAGTAAAACAAGGTCAGGACAGAGAGAATTAACAGCAGAACATAAAGAATTTTCTTGTATTCTTTTACTTTTCCTTCAATCCAGCGAAAGCCTAAAGCAGAAATTATTGCTACGGGGAATGCAACAAAAAGGCCAAGCCTCACTCCAACCATAACGTAAAGGAAAGAGAAGGCAAACCATAAAAGCAAAAACAAGTGCTTTCTGATGTTCACCAATCCAATCATCAAAAAAATCCATGCAATATTGAAGAAATAAAAGAATTCAAGCATTAAAGGCTTCTGCATCTCGCTTGACTCCATTGAAACCTTTGAAACATACAGGCTTATTGGATAAGGAGAATTCATTAGCCATAGCAAAAATATGAGAACCATCAATTCAATTATTAAAAAAACTTTGATGAAAGAGAATTGTATTCTTTTGAATTTTGAGACAAAAGCCCACACAATCAAAAACAGAATCAAATATATTGAGGAGAGAGGGTGCAGTAGAATTTGCGCTGAAGCAATGAATGCTGCAGGCAGGAATCTCTTGCTGTAAATCAAGTAAATTATTGCAGGCACCAAAAGCAATGCCAAGCCATCAGGCCTTGTGTCTCCACTTGACCTGAACATGTGGAAGATCATTGTAGCAAGAAAAAAAGCAGAAAACAAAGCAATTTTTTCGTCCTTGAAAATCTTTCTTGCAAAAACAAATGCAAGCAGCACTCCAATCAATCCAAAGATTACTGGAAGAATTCTCACGCTGTAAAAAGGCCTTAGCCCAGAGAGAATAGAGAAAGATGCATTCATTGCATGATAGAATGGAGCATAATGATAGAATCTTCCCTGCAATGAGAGCTCATCATACTTTGGAACGCCTTTCTCCTGGATGAACTGCTCTGTCATCCTCATGTGAAAATAAGTGTCAGGCTCCCCGAAAGCATTTATTGGAAAAGAAGCAGTCCTCAGAATTAATGCCAGAATTAAAACCAGAAACAATGCAATCCAAATTCTCTCTTTCCTCATTTCTTTTTACCTTTGAGATTAGCTTTTTAATGATTTCCTATTGCATAATTATTTTCTATTGATGCTAAAAAGATTGTTTTATCTATAATCTTATAAAACTGATTCAAAGAAAGCAAAAGGAGAATGAAGAAAATGGTTCAATGGCACATGAAATCAGAGAGAAAGCCTTCAGGAGGCAAGAGAAGAACAATGAGGAGATGCGACAAAAAGCTTGCCTGGAGGGGAGGCCCATTCACTGAAACAGGCATAGCAGACTCAGAGGAAGAACAGGACATAACAACCCTCAAAACAAAAGGTGGAAGCAGTAAAACAAAGACGCACAAGGCCTTTTACGCTAATGTCTTTGTCCCTGAACAGAAGAAAAGCATTAAGTGCAAGGTCCTGAACACCACTGAAAACAAGGCAAACAAGCAGTTCGCAAGAAGGAATCTTCTCACAAAAGGCAGCCTGATTGAGATTGAATTAGAGGGCAAGACCCAGAAGGCAAGGGTTAGCTCAAGGCCAGGCCAGACAGGAACATTGAATGCAGTGCTTTTAGGTCAAGAAACAGGGAAAACCCAGGAAACGCAGGAAAAGCCTGCATAAGAAGGAAGATTAACCCAAAAGATTTATATATGTCTTAAGCAGCTATTATTATAGAGGCACTACATTTTAGAGCTTATTTTATAAAACTTTCTAAGAACCAAAAATTCGTCAAATGTAGGAATTTTATGTTTCGCTGTAATTGTTTTTTTGGTTTGGTTTTGAATTGAATAAACGCAAGAGTAGGTGATAATTTAATGGCAAAACTCGTATGTCCTGAATGTAAGAGCACTAAGGTTGTAAGAGACTCAGAGAAAGGAGAACTTATATGCCAGAAGTGCGGTCTAATAATAGAAGAGGATTCAATTGACTTAGGAAAGGAATGGAGGTCTTTTGACTCAGACCAATTCGAGGAAAGGGCAAGAACAGGAAGCCCAATGAAGTACGTCAAATTAAACAAAGGCCTTGTAACAATGATTGACAGGAGGGGAACAGACCTGAGAGGAAACAAGCTGAGCACTAAAAGCAGAGCGCAGATGTACAGGCTCATTAAATGGCATAAAAGGGCTTCAATAAGCAGCTCAATGCAGAGAAATCTTTCAATTGCTTTAACTGAACTGAGAAGGGTTGCATCTTACTTGAACATCCCTGAATCACTTGTAGAAGCTGCTGCTTTGCTGTACAGGAAGACAGTAAAGAAAGGCTTGATTAGAGGAAGATTAATTGAGGCAGTTGTTGCTGCTGTACTGTACACAGTATGCAGAACCTATCATGTTCCTAGAACTTTGAATGAAATGGCTGAAGCCTCTGGCCTGACAAAAAAGGAGATAGGGAGGACTTACAGGTTTTTGGTGAGGGAATTAAAATTGGATGTGCCTTTGACTAATCCAATCCATTACATTCCAAGGTTTGCCTCTGAACTCAATCTTTCAGGTGAAGTCCAAGAGGAAGGCAGGAAGATTCTTGAAGAAGCAATAAGCAATGGTTTAATAAGCGGCAGAGGACCAACAGGAGTTGCTGCTGCAGCAGTGTACATTGCAGGCCTGCTTAAAGGAGAAAGGAGAACACAAAAGGAAGTTGCAAATGTTGCAGGCGTAACAGAGGTCACAATCCGGAACAGGTACAGGGAACTAAAGAAAAGACTAAACATCGAAGTAGTAGCTTAAAGGCGCTGCTTCCCTCTTTTTCTTTTTTTTTATTTTAATTTTGTTGGATTTGCCTCATAAAAGGCCGACTGACTTCAAGTCTTTTTTGACTCCTTTCACGCAGTCGAATCTGTTTATTTCTTTTGGTTTAATCCATTCGTATTTTACGTGTTCCCTGTCAATTTTTGCCTTATTGGAATTGACTGAGACAAGGAATGGGGCTACAACCCATCTGCCCCATTTGTCTGTCACCTCAAAAATTTTTCCTGCTTTCACGATCTTTCCTTTCATTCCTGTTTCTTCTTTCACTTCCCTTAGAACAGCTTTTTCTGCTGTTTCTTTTTCTTTTATGGAGCCAGAAACAGGCTGCCATTTGTTTGGAGAAAAACGCCTGTCTTTGTTTCTCTTTAAAAGTAAAATTTTGTCTTTAAATTTTACTATACCAATTGCAGCAATATAGGTGGCCAATTTTTTTCACTTCAGTAATTTTGCTCTTTTGTCTGTGCCGATTATTACAGTGCATTTCTTGGAGAAGATGCCGTTGGCTTTTACTCCCAGAATTGAGTCTAATTGTTTTTCTGTTTTTGCAGGATTGCTTAAAGGCTTGTGGAATTTCAGGCGCATGATGTAATTCTTGTTCTCGCTTATCTTTGGAGAGCAGTTGTCTGTCGCCTGTTCCACTTCAGCGTCAAATTTAAGCAGTTCATCTAATACCTCATGCAATGCTTCAGGCTCAACCTCAAGCAATACTTCTTTATCCAATACTTTTGACACCTTGCTTTCGTCCACCATTATAATTAATTTTTCTGCCTTATAATCAACCTCTTTTTCTCTTAAAAAAGCAAAGCCGCCCATTCCTTTCAGCAGATTCTTTTTGCTGTCAACCTGGTCTGCGCCGTCAAATGCTGCATCGATCTTTTCCACTGAACTTAAAGGCACTACTTTCAGGCCAAATCCTTTTGCCATTGCGTCAATCTTGTTCGAGGTTACAACGCAGGTAAGGCCCAATTTCTCTTTCTTGTTTCTTTCTGCGAGGATTTTCACAAACCATTCTGCTGTACTTCCAGTGCCTAATCCTATTATCATGCCTTTCTTCACTGATTTCACTGCCTCTCTTGCTGAATTTTCTTTCTGTTTCTCTTTATCCATTTAAATTCACCTCTTTTCAAATACAATCAACCCTGCTCCAATCAGTCCTGCCTTGCCTCCAAATCTTGCCTTGAGCACTTTTGCTTTTTTTGCAGGGTTCCTGAATGCCCTTTTCTTCATTTCCTTTATTCCTTCCCTCACCAGAATTTTTGAGTTTGAAAGGCCTCCGCCTAATACTATTGCGTCAGGGTTCAGGGCATTGACAATGTTCGCTAACCCTATTCCCAAATACTGGCCTTCAATTTTCATTATTTCCATTGCGCTCCTGTCCCCTTTTCTTGCAGAGTCATCCACTTTTTTTGGGGTCAAAGGCCATAATTTCTTCATTAAAGTTTTCCTGTTTGAATTCAAAGCGAATTCCGCTCTCCTCATTATTGCTCTAATGCTTAAGTATTCCTCCCAGCAGCCAGAGTTCCCGCAAGGGCATTTAGGGCCATTAAAATTTATTACAGTGTGGCCTAATTCTCCTGCTGTTCCACTTGCCCCAGAATAAATTTTTTTGTTTAATATTATTCCCGAACCTATTCCAGTGCCTAAAGTGATGCCCACAACGAAATTGTATTTTCTTGCTGAACCTTTCATTGCTTCAGCGTAAGCCATCAGGTTAGCGTCATTTTCCAATACAGCCAGTTTCCTGAATTTTTTTTGGAGGAAGTTTTTCAGATTGAAGCCGTTCAGCGAGGGAAGGTGGGCGCTTTTAATTATTATGCCTTTCTTTTGGTTTATGCCCCCAGCAAAGCCTATTCCTATTCCTTCAATTTTCTTGTTTTTTGGCATTACAAGAGAAATGCATTGCACCAAGTTCTTCAGTACGGCATTCTTTCCTGCGCTTGCATTGGTTTCAGTTGAATTGAATGCAATGATTTTTTCATTCCTGTCTATTAATGCAGAGCGAATTGAACTGCCTCCTAAATCAACGCCTATTGAATAATTCATTTAAATTTTCCTCTTAAAATTTAAATATTTCAAGCTTTGCTTGAAATCATTTTTTTTGCTCCTTGAATTTTTTTCTGTACTCGAAGGAAATCCTCTTGCTTTCCTCTACTTGGGGCTGGTCAAAAGGGTTGACCTTGCGCAGGACAGCAGAATAGAACGCAAAGTACTGCAGTAAGGCAATTAATTCTCCTGCAGAGAATTCATTCACTGAATCAATTGATAGAATAACAGAGGGGATTCCATGCTTTGTTGCATCCTCTGAAGTGCCCTTGAACTCGAATTCTAATGACTTAAAGTAAGGCACTCCATTCAATTCCCCTATTGTTCCGTCTCTCAGCTTGATTTTCTTTAATTCTTCTGGCACTGAAACCCTGTTTTTTTCGTCTTCCTGCCTTTCAATTCTAATGAACAGGCCAGCAATATTTTTTCTGCCTCCAAAAAACCTTTGGTTTGTGTGATGCTGTGATTCTGGCGCCAGGTAACCAAAAACTGTCAGGCCTTTTCCTTCTTTTGCAAATGTTTCATGAATCAATTGAATGATTAAAGGCAGGAATGCTGTAATCCTTGCCGAATAAACTGGAATGAATAATTCAGTGAAGCCTTTCTGCTCTAATTCGTACAATGCTGCACTTAATTTCAGCGCGGGATTTCTTTCAATCGGAATCGAGGGAGAGCATTTATTGTACATTTCCCTTGCGCCCTCCAAGATTTTTTCTGCTTTGATTCCAAAAAGCATTGCAGGAATAAAAGCATAAGAGCTTGTTCCTGCAAACCTGTCGCATAACTTCGGGGCAGGAAAGAATGGAATCTTTTTTTTCCTTGCAATTTCAATTAATGCCCCTGTATCCGGGAGGGTGATAATTAATTTTTTGTATTCCTTGAAGTAAAGCATTATTTCTATTACTCCAATGTTCACGCCTGAACTGCTTATGACCAAGACAAGGGAGTCTTTTTTGCTGTACTTTGCTTTCACTTCGTTCAGGAAGTCTGGCTCCATTGTGCAGATTATCTCCAAATTCTTTTCTGTCCTGTCTTTTGCTAGGACCCCATAGAATGCCTTGAAGGAATTAATGCTGCCTCCATTTCCAACCAAAATTATGTTCTTGTATTTCATGAAAGGCTTTAATTTTTTTTCCAGTGCAGTGAAGTCTGTTTCCTGCGATGCAAAAGAAGGCTTTCCAAGCATTCTTATTTCAGCCAGTTTTTCCCTCAGATTGGAGAAATCCCTCTCTGTTACAGTCGAATGCTCAAGCCTTAATTCAATCATTCTCAAAAACCAGAAAATAAAAAGGGCGAAACAAAATAAAAGGCTTTACTTTTTGCCCTTCAATATTGCCGGGTAAGCTTCAATCAATTCTGATGCAATGAACGAATTTCCTTTTTCCTTGAATGCTGTTTCGCCTGCTTTTCCGTTCAGGAAGGCTGCAGCGCACGCTGAATCAAAGGAGGAATTCTTCTGTGCAGCAAATCCTGCGCATAGGCCTGCCAGTGTGTCTCCTGTTCCTGCCACTGCCATCCTTGGATTGCCTGTTGAATTCAGTTTCAATTGGGATGGAGAGGCAATGATGTCAATCCTTCCTTTGAGAAGAATAATGCAATTGAATTTTCTTGCTGTATCTTTCACCAGCTCAATCTTCTGCTCCAATTCTTTTGGTAATGCAGAACTAAAGCATAATTCAAATTCTTTTGAGTGGGGCGTGAGAAGAAATTCATTCAATTTCAGTCCAGAGCAGACCTTTATTGCGTCTGCGTCCAGAATCAAGGGCTTAGGGCATTCCTGAATGAATTCGCGGGCGAAATCCACTGCTTCTTCGTTTAATGTCAGGCCATTGCCTAAAAGCACTGCATCAGCCTGTTCTGTAAGTTCTAATGCTTTTTCTACTGCGCTTGAATCAAAGTAATTTCCCTTGAATTTAATTGATATAAGGTCAGGGCTCAAATTGTTGACTGCAAGAGCTGCCTTTTCAGGGGCAAAAATTCTTACTAGGTCGACCCCGCTCCTTAGAGCGCTCATTCCTGCAAGGTAAAGCGAGCCAGAATAATCAATTGAGCCCCCAATTATCAGCACTACACCATTCTCTCCCTTGTGCGCTTCAGGGTCTCTCCTTTTCAGGCACTTCCTTAAATCCAAGACTGAAACAAAAGAATTCTCTTTCATGCATAACAGGAAAGAGCAAAGTTTTTATAAGGAATTAGAAAAAATGAGTCAAATTTTTTTGTCATTGATTAATTCTATTATCATTTTAGGGAAAATTTTGCTTTCTGCTTTTCTTAGCCTTTCATGGAAAGTTCTCCTTGGAATGCCTGTTATTTCGGCCAGATCATTTAAGGTTGCTTTTTTGGGCCATTCGTAATAGCCGTGAGCCAATGCATGCTTTAATGCAGTCAATTGCTTTTCTGTAAGCTGTCCAGAATCTGTTTCTGTTTTTAATTTTTTTATTTTTAGAATCTTTACTTCTCCGAATTCTTCTAATTCGCTTAGCAATCTTTTCAGATTTTTTGGGTTAGTTGAAATGAGAGAATGAATTTCAAAACCTTCTGTTACCTCTACAGGTTTATCATAAATTGCTCCTTTTTTAAGCAACCGGTCATTAATAGAAGATAATGCATTAACCCTTATCAAGGCGAGATTTTCAAGACCTCTTCTATTAATGATTTCCACTTTATTTACATTTGGAAATCTTTTGAGGTAAGAAAAATAATTTTCTAATGCTGTCTTGCTTGGGCCATTGACTTTCCAGAATAATTGGTAATTAATCCTGTTCTTTTTTGCGCTTAAAACATTGATATTGCTTACCTGCTCTAATTTTATTTCAGGAAATTTTCTTGTTGTTTCACTGGCAAAGCAGTCCTGATGGAATACAGCAATATCTGCAAGCTTAAAATTTCCTTTTCCCATACAAATATCCTGTTTTTGTTATATATAATCCTTTTGGACATATGTCACTATTCTGCATTTCTATTACTTAAGTTGGAATTATTTAGGAGGAATAAAAAATGAAGGCTTTGTGTTTAGCTAAAGTAATTTTAGAAAAAAGATCAGTCAATGAAGTTGAAAATAGTGATGAAATATTGAGCAATATCGCCGATAGTCACTCACTTAGAGGAAAAAATGGGGCTCTACAGGAATCTTGCCTCGGTTTTTTTTAGTCGCCAATTAAAATTTTAATCAGTTGAAAATTGCAATGATTGAAAAGCTTGTTATAGGTTATCTGATAACAAATTATTCCTGCAACAATAAATGCGAGTGGTGTTATGCCGCTCCAGCTGGATTCAATAAAAAAGAAATGGATTTAACCACTGCAAAAAATTCTTTAAAATTGATGAAAAGCGTTGGAATTAATTTTGTTGGTCTGTGCGGTGGAGACTCAACTTTATACAGTCATTTATTTGAGGTGCTTCTTTACGCTAAAAAATTAGGGCAAAAAGTTAATATTTATACGAATGGAAGAAAACTGGCTGAAAATGAATTTGTTTTGAAATTAAAGGAAGCAGGAATAAACAGGGTTAATTTTTCAGTTCAGAGCTCTTCAGCTAAATTCCATGATGAAATGGTGCAAGTAAAAGGGGCTTTTAATGAAACGGTTAAAGGAATCGAAAACTGCTTTCAAGAGGGAATTCCTTTAACCGTCCAGACAGTTGTTTGTCATACAAAATTTAAGATTTATAAAGAAATAATGGATAAATTTTCTTATTCTGATCCTTGTTATGTTTTTTACAGGGAAATCCCGAAGGTAAACAAAAATTTGTTTAATGCAAAAGTGCTATCAAACAAAAAAACAGTTGAAATACTCAGGAAAATTGGAATATATGCAATTAAGAAAGATTACACTTTTGAACTGTTTTCGAGAATGCCTTTGTGCTGGTTTGATTCCAAAGATTTAGAATTATTTAAGGGAAAACTTTATGCCCATTGCCACATCCTATCTGGTCAAAATCTTGTAGTGGATGTTAATGGCAAAGTACTGCCCTGCCCTATATGGGTTGGTTGCCATTCAATGAATTTAATTAAAGGAAAAAAATTTACTTCAAAAAAAGAATTTTTAAGGCAGTGGAATGAAGGCTCACCAGTTAAACTCAGAAAAAAACTTCTGTACAAGCCATCAAACAATTGCATTGATTGCAAGTTTTGGGGCAAAGAATGCACTGCTGGCTGCCCATTAATTCCATTAGAATTGCCGGCAAAAAATCAGCAGCAAATTAACTGAAAATAATCGATGGTAAGCTTTTGCCCTTATCATAAGGTTATCTTTAAATAAATGAAGTATTTTCATATTAACGGTGAATTTAAAATGGACTTGAAATTTGCTTTAGGAATAATATTTGTACTGGTTGTCTTGGGTTTTGGGTTTTTTTATTTGGATAACCAGCCTTCAGAAACAGGAAAGGCGCCAAAAAGGATTGACATACCCAACGTGAACGTGAAGGATTACAGCTACAAGGTTTCATCCCAGAAGCCTGCTGCTGCTTTAGCCTCTTTTGCAGGAGAGGAAACCTCCTCTCAAAAAATAGGGACAGAGCTTACTATTTACAACCAGAACCTGGGCCTGGTGAAAGAAGTCAGAGAGCTTTTCCTGAAGAAGGGAGTGAATCTGGTTAACTACCAGGATGTAGCCTCAAAGATTGATTCAACTTCAGTCTTATTTTCTGATTTGAGCTATCCGAGCACTATGGTATTAGAGCAGAATTACAAGTACGATTTGGTCAGCAAAGAAAAACTGCTTGAAAAATACTTGGACAAAGAAATAGAAATTGAAGTTAACGACAAGGACGGAACAAAAAAATATTCAGGCACTCTTTTATCTTATAAAGATGGAATAATTATCCAGACAAAAGACGGGGTAATTTCGCTTGGCAGTGCGGACAAGATTTCTTTTCCAATCCTGCCAGAAGGTCTGATAACAAAGCCTACCCTTGTATGGAGCCTGTACTCAGAAAATGAAGGAAATAGGAACGTCCAGACAACTTATTTGAGCAATGGCTTCAACTGGAGGGCAGACTACATTGCAAAAGTGAACAATGACGACACTGCAATGGATTTCAAGGGCTGGGTGACAGCAACAAACGAGTCAGGAAGCTCTTATCCTAACGCTAAACTGAAATTGGTTGCAGGAGACATTCGCAGGGTTACAGCGCAGCCTTCTGTGGCGTATGAAACTTTGTACAAAACATTAGGGGCAGCACCGAGTGCAGAACAATTCATTGAAGAAGCCTTGTTTGAATATCATTTGTACACCCTTGACAGGACAACAGACTTAATGAACAACGAGTCAAAGCAGATTTCTCTTCTTGCCTCAGAGAATGTTCCAGTAAAAAAGGAATTCATTTTTGACGCAAGCAAAAGTAGTTATTGGTATTATGGAAGCAGCAACACCACAAAAGTTGAAGTGAAATTGGCTTTCAAGAACTCCACGGAGAGCGCTTTAGGTGTTCCATTACCTAAAGGAATTGTGAGGGTGTACAAGGAAGACTCTCAAGGGCAACTGCAGTTCTTGGGAGAGGATGAAATAGACCACACGCCAAAAGACGAGGAGAGGAGAGTCTTTGTGGGCTATGCCTTTGACATTACAGGGGAAAGAAAGCAGGTTTCATCAGAACAGGTTGCAAAGTGCTATGACAGGCAGGCATATGAAATTACCTTAAAGAACCACAAGGATTCAGAGGTTGAGGTAATTGTTCCAGAGCACATGCAGTCTTACTATAACTGGAATATAACCCAGAATTCAGATGACTTCATAAAAAAGGATTCAAGGACAATTGAATTCACAGTAAAGGTTCCGGCCAACGGAGAGAAAAAGATAACCTACACAGTAGAATACAAGAGCTACTGCTGAAAACTTTGTTGATTGACGTAGGAAAAGACTTTTAATTTTTTCCTTTTTTTTATTTTTGTTTAAGAGAGTTGGTTAATTGCTTATTGTTGAATCAAATCACTGGAAATTTAAGAAACAATTCAGGAAAGATATTGAAAATTATATGATTGAATATGCAATCATGAAATGCGGAGAATTTAGCAGAGATTCTGTCCATGAAAATGCATTAAATGCTATTTCAAGAATCCCTGAAACTGGAAAGACCTTAAAAGTAGTATTTAGGTGGATTGGCAAAGATAAGATTAAATTGATTACAGCGTATTACTTAGATTAGGATGAAGAAAATGAAAAAAATAACTTGGTACGACAAAGAGGAAGATGTAATTGGAATCCAGTTGAGCAATGAGCCTTACTGGAAGAGCATTGAACTGCCGAACTGCATTGTAATTGACATCTCAAAAAACGGAAAAATTATTGGGCTGGAGATAGCCAACGCAAAAAAGGTCTTTTCAGGCGAATCCAGAAAGGTTTTAACAGCAGTAGAAAAGGCGAATTGATCACTTCCTTTTCTCTAGTTCTTCTTTTAGGATTTTGTTGACTGCAGAGCCTGTTGCCCTGCCTTTGACTTGAATCATTATGTCTCCCATTAAAGCTGAAAGTACATTCACTCCGGGCGTCCTGATTAAGGCAGAATTTTTTTCAATTGAATTAATTACAATTTTTCTGAGTTCGTCTTCTGAAAGGCTGCCTAAGCTCATTGAAGAAATTATTTCATTTAATTTTTTTCCGGGCTTTCCTGCCCACTGCTTTACAACCTCAAGGAGCACATCTTTTGTAATTTTTCCTTCTTTCAGGGAAAACAGAATTTCCTCAATCATTTTCTCGCTTATTTTTTCTGTTTCAATTCCTTCCCTTTTCAATTGCACTAATCCTTCAAGCAGTAATACTGCTGTTTGAGTGGGGTCAGCACCTTTGTTGCATAATTCTTCAAAGAAGCGCGCGTAATTGCTTAGCTTCATTTTTTCTGCGAGCTGCGGGCTCAGCCTGTACTTGTTTATGTAAAGGATGAATCTTTGTTCTGCGCTTAAAGGCAGTTTCTTCTTCAATTCTTCCACTTCATTTCTTTCAATTTTTATTGTTGGAATGTCTGTTTCCGGATACATTCTTGCTGCTCCGGGCAGAGGCCTGGAGTATTCGCTGTTTCCTCCTGCGAGGGCATTGCGTGTTTCCTCTGGCACTCCCTTGAAGCAGTATTTTGCCCTTTCAATTACTGTTTTAAGGGCATCAAATGCTTTTTCTTTTTCTGCGCACACAAAGACAAATGCGTCCTTTTCCTCGCAATTCAGGAAATTCCTTATTTCATGCAGTTCCTTTTCTGTTATTCCATAAGAAGGCAGTTCATCCGAATGGATTATGCCTTTCAATTGAGTTCTTGCTTTCACGTAGTCTGATATTTCTGTTCCAAGCCTTCTTTCAGGCTGCACTTCTTTGCCTAAAAGGTCTGCAAATCCCTTTAATTTCACTGCTAAAATTTTCTGGTTTGCTTTTATTGTGTTCTGAATCAATTTTGAATTGGAGTGTTTCAGCAATTCATTCAATTCCCTTGGTTCAAGAAGAAGGTCTTCTTCCTTTGCTCCTTTTTCTTCCAATCCCTTTTTTATTTCGATTAACGCTAGCTGCCTTTCTATTTCCCTTTTCACGAATACATCAATCATTTCCAGTTCCTGCACTCCTTTGACTTCAATTCTTGCCCCTCCTTCAATTGAAATATTAACATCCTGCCTTATTGTGCCTAATCCTCTCTTCACTTTTCCTGTGCGCCTGAACAACTCGCCTATTGAAAGCGCAACCTCTTTTGTTTCCTCCGGAGAATGAATTTCAGGCGCAGTAGTCAATTCAATTAATGGAATTCCTAGCCTGTCAAGCCTGTAAACTGTTTTCTTTTCTGTCCTCTCAATCTGCCTTGCCGCATCCTCTTCAAGAATAATTGAATTGATTCCAATTTCCTTTGCTTTGGCTTTGAGTTTTCCTTCCAATGCAATCAATGCAGTCCTCTGGAATCCCGAGGTATTGCTTCCGTCAATCACCTGCTTTCTCATTACATGCACTTCATCCAGCACCTTTGATTCAGCCATCAAGGCAATCTCAATTACAGTCTTTAATGCTTTCTCGTTCATTGGCTGTATGGGCTCCTCGTCTGCTTCAATCAGGCAGTTTGAATCAGAATAGAATTCATACTCATAGAATTGGCCTTTCCGAAATGCCTCAAGGGCTGCAGCATCGTATTCCCCTAATTCAGAGGCAACAGGCCTTAATCTTCTTTCAATTATTACGTCTGCTTTTTCTTCCCGCATGAGCGAAGGGCACCTGCAGAACAGCTTTCCGGTATCTAATTGCTGGTGTACTTCCAGTCCTATCTTTATTCCTAATTTGCTGTAATCCATTCAAATCATTATAATGAGGAGTAAATAAAATTTTAATTTAATCACCTTTTCTCTAGGCTGAAGAGCAGTTCAATATAGTCTTCCCTTCTTTTGCCGAAGAACTCCCTTGCAATCTGAAGGTAATTCTTTGTAATTCCGTCTCTCAAACTCAAGCCTAATTTCTTTGCTGTCTCCTGAATGCCTTTCTGCTTTCCCTCGATTTCAAGGTAATAGCCTAAGAAAGGCAGTTTGTCTAACTCAATTCTTGTTTCGCGGAAAACAAATGACTCTCTTATCTTCTCGTATCTGTGCTTTACCTTGAATCCCATTGCTTCAAGCAATGCTTTCATTTCACTGAAATCCGAAACTTTGACTTCAATTTCTTTTCTCACCTTGAATTTCCTGCTGGCATTCCTTGAAGGAATTTTGAGTGTGAGCAGGTTGTATTCTCTTTTCCTCAGCCTTAAGAGAATTCCCCTTGCTTTTAGTGAATCTTTTTGGTCATCAAAAATAAACCCCTGCTCCAGCCTTTTTCCCACTCTCTTTGCTCTAATCCCTTTCAGTTTCTTTCTCATTTTTGCAGGGCTTCCTACCTTGAATTTTATTTCTGTTTCAAGCATTGCTATCCCAAAAAAATAATTGCAGTCTTTATTTTAAACTGATGTCTTATTTTTGACCGTTCGCGCTGGAGGCGGGATTTGAACCCGCGAGACCCACGACGGTCTTCTGGGTCTTAAGCCCAGCGTCTTAAAGCGCTCGACCACTCCAGCATTACGATAAGTTTAAATAAATTTTATCTTTATAATTTCTTACCACGACGGTCTATTGGGTTTTTAAGCAGGGTGAATTAATCCGCTCACCCTCTTTTTCTTTATCAGATTTTTTGTTTTGAACTAATTTTAAACTCTTTTGGAAGCATTTTGCCGGTGAAATAAAAAGCTTTTTCTCTTAAAAAATATAAGATGAAACTCAAGGAAGAGTGCTTTAATCTTTTAGGGCCTGAATTTGTTTTTTCTGGAGTGAATTTCCCTGAAGAGCAGGTTAAAGTAATAATTTACGGTGCCCCACTGGATGCCACAACCTGCGCAAAGCCGGGGGCAAGATATGGACCTAATTCAATCAGGGAGGTTTCAGCAGATTTAGGATCTTTTGTTTTAAGCAGGAAAATTGACTACTTCGAGAAAACAAAAACACACGACTTGGGAAACATTAGAGTAGAGCATGGCGACGTGCAGGAGACAATTGAAAGAATAGAGAAAATGAATAAGGCGGTAACTGAAAGAGGGAAAGTGCCTTTCATGCTTGGAGGCGAACACTCAATTTCTTTCGGCGCAGTAAAAGCCTTTGCTGAAGAAAAGCCTTTGATTGTGGTGTTTGACTCCCATCCTGATTTAATGGAGGACAAGAGGCTTCATCACGGCAGCTGGCTGAGGAAGGCGCTGCAATTCATCCCGAAAGAGAACGTAATAATACTAGGAATTTTAGGCCCTGCAAAATCAGACTGGCAGTTCATCCAAAAAAATAAAATAAAGTTTTTCACTGCAAGGGAAGTCAAAAGCAATTTAGAGAAAACAAAAAAGGAATTGGGTTCTTTCACTCAAGGGAAAAAATTTTATTTGAGCCTTGACATTGATGTGCTTGAAGCAGGGCTTGTTCCTGGAACAGGCTGCCTTGAGCCCGGAGGCCTCTCTTATTTTGAGCTCCTTAAATTGATTGAATCCATTGAAGGAAAAGCTGTTGGAATGGATTTAGTGGAAACTGCCCCTGACGCAGAACAGGTAACACAGAGGACAGCAGCAAAACTGTGCTATGAACTATTAGTGCAGGATTTCTTGTGAATTAATTTCGTTTTTTGTCGTTGAATTAAATTTTTAATTATTTGTTTTTCTCATCTTTTTAGAGAGTTGGTTGAATGTCTTATTACTTTGAAGTTATTTCTGTTTTAGGGAAGAGAATTTATACAACTGAATTCTACTGGCAATTGATTTCTAGGTTCAAACACCCGATAATTAAAGATTATGAAGAAGAAGTGAAAGAAACTTTAAGAAATGCAGACGAAATAAGACAAAGTAAAACTGACAGCTCAGTGCACTTGTATTATAAAAAGTTCGGCAAGTATTTTTTATGTGTACTAATAAAGAATTTAAATGATGAAGGATTCATTGTCACAGCTTATCTTTCAAACAATGTTAAAAAAGGAGAAATAATATGGAAAAAGAAATTTTAATGGTACTAGACAGAAAGGGGAATACCTTGGATGTATGGTTTGGAAAACCAAGAAAAGCAATATGCGATGAAGTAACTGAAGGATTCTTGATTAAAAAAGACATGAAAACAAATGAAGTAATCGGCTTTGAGAAAATGAATTTTGTTTTAAAAGGAAAAAAGCCAGAAATAAAACTATTGGTTAAATCAAAAAATTGATTAAAGCCCTTCAACATCAAATCCTTCGATGCTTGTGCAAGGAGTAATTTCTCCGCGCAAATTCTTTCCTATCAATTCTTTTGCTTCTTCTTTGGGATAATTGCCTAAAAGCCATGCCAGTTTGATGAAGGCTGTTTCTGGAGTCATATCTTCCCCTGGAAGAACGCCTGCTGCGAGAAGATCCTTTCCATTGCTGTACACACTCATTTGAATTCTCCCGTAAATTGTCTGCGATGCCATTACAACAACGCAGCCTTTGTTCACCAGCTTTTTTATTTCTTCAAGGATTTTTGAGTGCAGTTCAGTGCCCTCAGCCTTTGTTCCGATGGGGGCATGGCCTAATCCTGTTCCCTCAATGACAAGCCCTTTGTAGTTGTGTTTCTCATAGAATTCAAATTCTTCAGGGAACATGTTGGGGTGCACTTTAATTAATCCAACCTTTTCTTCCATTGAATCCCTTAATTTTAACTGCCTTCCTTCCTCCTTTTTCGTGAAGTTCTTTTCAATAAATTCAATTTTTCGTGTATTATAATCAATTGAAGCTATTGGCTTTACGTTAATGGGCTTGAATGCGTCCCTCCTCGAAGAATGCATTTTTCTTGCCTTGCATCCATTCAAAATCAAACAGCTTTTGTTGTCAGGCTTTTCGTGCATGCAAATGCCTACACCTGCATAATCGCTTTGGGCAATGAATTCTGCTGCGCAAACCAAATTCATTGCTGCATCAGAACTTCCACGGTCTGAACTTCTCTGTGCTCCAACAAGAATTATTGGAGCATTCAGGCCTTCAAGAATGAATGAAAGCGCAGCAGAAGTATAATGCAGGGTGTCAGTACCATGCCCTACTATTACCCCCTTTGCCCCATTCCTTAATTCTTCTTCTATTGCCCTTGCAATCTTCCTGTAATGAATAAAACGAATATCTTCAGAGAAAAGATTTGAAATAAATTTTGATTCAATGTTCGCAATTCTTGCCAGTTCAGGCACTTGCTCTAATAATTGCTCTGGCTCAATTGAAGCGCTTACAGCTCCTGTTCTATAATCAATCCTTGAGGCAATAGTGCCTCCTGTGTGAAGTATTGCAATCTTCGGCAGCATTGCATTGAATTCAACTCTCTTCTCCTCTTTCTTTTCTTTCACTATCTCAATTCTTGCTTCACCTTTCTTTTCAATCCTTGTAATCCTCTCTGTCTTTATTCCAATGTTATAACCATTCTTTAATTTCAGCACGAGAATTTGAGGGTTGTTGGATTCCATTATTGTCCCGGAGAACTCTTCGTCCTGGGTGGACACTTCAACTTCATCCAGTTCCGAGACATTGAACTTAGAGTACAATTCCTTCAAGTGCATTTCTTTCACTATATAAAAAACTTATGCAATTGTATAAAAAACTTATACGCTTGAGAGTTCGAAAGAAATTCTCTCTTTGTCTTTGCCTTTTGAGTCCTTGCCTAAAATTTTAATGAAACCTATTTCAACAGTATTTTTCACGTGTGTTCCAGCGCAAGGGCATTTATCGTAATCTTCAATTTCCACAACCCTGATGTCTTTCACGCTTTCAGGAAGCGAAGCAAAAAGCCTTCTTCTTTTTTCTTCCACCTCCTCTAAAACTTTCTCTCTTGTGCTCCAGTAAATCCTGATTTCCTTTTCTTGCCTTACTGCTTCATCAAATTTCTGCTTTAATTTTTCAAGCATTTCCTGCGAGAATTTGATTGGATGGAAGTCCATTCTCGAGACTTTCTCGTGAATCTGGTTGCCTGCAGTAGAAGCACCATAAAGGTCTAATATGATAGCTGAAAGCAAGTGCTGGGCTGAATGCATTCTCATCATTGAATGCCTTCTCTCCCAATCCAGAAATAATTTAACTTCAGCGCCTTTTTCTGGAAGCAAACCTTCAATGAAGTGCTTTATTCTTCCTGCCTCTTTTTTTGCTGCTTTCACTCTGGATTTAATTCTTTTGAATTCAATGGACCCTGAATCCGATTCCTGGCCTCCACCTTCTGGGTAGAAGATCGTTGCATCCAATTCAATCCATTTCTCTCCTGCATTCACTTCAATTACTTTTGCTTTTGCTTCTTTCAAATAAGAGTCTTCAAGGAACAATTGCTTTGTTGCCATGTTTACCTTCTTTTCCTTTTTTTTCCTACGAGCCCGCGCGTCTCCCACACTAATAGTTTTCTCAGGATGTATCCAATGCCTAGAACGAAAATAAGGATGAGTGCTGCCTGCCAGTAATTGCCTGCCCTGAAGAAGTAGTCCCTGAATTCGCCCAAGTAATTGCCGAAAGCCACTGAAGCATATACAACCAGAAAGAATGCCATCAGAAAGAAAAGCAATTTAATTGCAAAATTCAATTCCTTTAATAGAACGCTGCTCATTTTTCTCACACAATTCTTCTAAGCCTTAATTTGCGTTTTTTCGCTTTTGTGGAACCTTTTATATTTTTTGATCCGAGATGACCTTCCCATAGTGCCATGTCAGCCATATTAAAAGATTTTTTTGTAATTTCCCTTAATATTGTTTGATTTATTTTTAGTTGTTTTCCTTCGTTTCTGGCTGCACAGAAGTCATGGAAAAGCCACTTAAAAACTTGCTTTATTACCTTTTCTTTTTTTATAAGGCTTTTTTGAGTAAGTTCGTCGGCGTAACTTGTGATTTCTTTTAGATTAGGCTTTCCTAAACTATTAAGCCATATCTTGAATTCTTTTCTCATTTCTTTCGGGCTCATTTTAATTCCTCTTCATATTTAATAATTTAGAGTTCCTCCCTTATTTCTGTTGTTTGCACGTGCTTCTGTTGTTCGTACATTTTAATTATTTCTTTTTCTGTTGTGGCTTCCTCGGGCTTCCTGTCAACCCTAATCGAAATCATTCTCGGAAACCTCAAGGCGAAGCCTAATTCTTTTGTCTTGCCTGCAGTGTGAACAGGGCTTTTAGTAATCTCGTCTGCTCTCACTTCAATGACATACTTTGGTTCAACCCAGAAGTCTGGCTCCAGTTCAGAATTAACTCTCGCAGGCTTGTGCGAAGCCTTTATTTTGCTCAGTATTTTCTCTAATTCAATCATTTTTTCTTCTGTCATTCCTGTTCCAATCTTTGCAATGCTCTTGAACTCGTCTTTTTTGTCATCGTACACTGCAGTGAGCAATGCGCCTAGGCCGAATTGGGTTCTCTTTCCTCTTCCCTTGTAGTATCCAATAATTACTGCGTCCACTGTGTCGCTTAATTCCCCTTTATAGGAACGCTTTAGTTTAATCCAGGCGAATTTTCTTGCTCCAGCAATGTATTTTGCGTTCAGGTCTTTTGCTATGATGCCTTCAAGGCCTCTCTGCACGCATTCCTCGAAAAAGGCATTGATTTTTTTTGGGTCGTCTGTTACAATTGATTCTGTAAGCTCTATTGTTTCGCCTTTCTTTATTATTTCTTCCAACAGCTTTCTTCTTTCTTTGAATGGCTCGTTCATGAAATTCTTTCCGTTAAGCATCATTACATCGAACACGAAAAGTTTTAATGGGAACTCCTTTGCCTTCTCCCCTATCTCGTATTTTCTTTTCCTTTGGATTGTCACCTGGAACGGAAAGAATTCTCCTGTCTCCTCGTTTACTGCAAGGGCTTCACCTTCTATTACTGCGGCCTCTGCCTTCAACTGCTTTTTCACTCCTTCAACTATTTCAGGGAACATTTCTGTCATGTTCTCCTGCTGCCTTGAAAAAATAATTATTTTGTCTTTGTTTTTGTGCACAGCCAACCTAAATCCATCGTATTTTGCTTCTACAGCACATTTCCCTATTTTCTCCAAGATCTCTTCTGCTGAAGGCAGCCTTTCTGCTAAGGTCGGCCTTATTGGAATTCCAGGCTCAATTGAAATCTTCTCCAATCCACCTAACCCCTTTTCTTTTAGAATGCGTGCTATTTCGCCTAAATCAGAATAAATATTGTATTTCTCTTCTATCCTTTCTCTTAAGGCAACCTTTATTCTCCTGTTCAATTCTTCATTCCATTCCTTTTCCTTTATTTTTTTGTCTTTCATTTGGGCTTCAATCCTTTTCACTAATTCCTTTTCCTTTTTTCCTTCCTCCACCAAGCTCAAGGCAAAGGAATCCATTATTGTTGGATCGCCAATCCCAAGCCTTAAATTTTCCAAGGGAATTCGCGCAATGAATTTTGCTTCCAGTGGAAGAGCAGAATTCAATAGTTCTGCCATAAGCTTCAATTTGAGTTCCTGACTTCCTGGGCCTTCTGCTTTAGCAATTTTCAATAAATTATCAAAAACTTTTTTCACGCTCAATTTCTCTTGAAATAAAGAAGACTGCTTTTTCTTTGCAACAAGGGCTTCTGCCACAAGGCCCAGATCGCCTTTCTCTTTGAACTGCTTTTCTATTTCATGCCTTGTGTAGCCTGAAGCCTTTGCAAGGGCATCCATCAACAGTTTTTCTCCTAAACCTGCCTCAACCTTTGCATAATTAGGCCCAAGCTGGCCTTGAGAAAGATAGACAACATTCTTTATGTTCTCCGAGTCAGTTTTACTGAATAATTCTGCAAGCAGGTCAGTCATCTTCAAGCGCTCTGAAGCCCTTTCAATCTTGTCAAAGTATTCAGCCAGCAATTCAAAATGCATAATAAAATTACGCTTCTCTGATTTAAAACAGTTAGCTTTAAATTAAAGAAAAACCCTATTCTAATTTATGGCGAAAATAATTCTGGTCGTGAATGTTCATCCATCCGAAACAGCATTCACAGTGCCTTTGGCTACTTACTTAAAATCAAATCTAAAAAGAAGAGGGCACGAAGTAGAAATTATTGGGGTGCCGCCAAAAAAGACTATTTTGTATCAAGTGCAGGAAGCCGCAAAAGCAGGAACTAAAATTCCTTATCATTCCATGTTTGAACCTTCAGATGAATTTATTGTGAAGTTAGCGTCACAAAATCCTAAGTCATATATTTTTGACATTCATTGTGGCCCTCATTATTATTTAAACAGAAATAACAAAAAAATCAAAAGAGTATCAGCTGGCCTTTTAGATCCTAATAGTCCTGGTTATCCTCCTTTAAATAGGGACAAAAAAAATATTGAAATAACCCCTTACAGCTTTTATCCTCCAAATTATTTTTGTGTTGAGGCTATCGCCGTATTTAAAGAAGCTCCAGAAAAACTAAAAGCATTATTAAAAAGCATTAAGTGTCAGGGTTTGATATTTAAAGACCCCGAACTTTGGTTTGGAAAAATTGTAGACTTGAAAACTACCAGAAAAGCAGGCTATTTGTCTGACACAATTGTCAGAAAAGTTGCACACCAAATAGACAGTTTAGTTCAGACAAGAGAAGGAAGATACAGGAAAATTAATCTGAGATTAAGAAGACTGCGCGATAAAAGAAAAATTAAGCGCCAGAAAAAATTCAGAATTTAATTGTCTTTAAGAAGCCATTTCCACGCAGGCTTTACTGTTATTTTTTTGTTTTCTATTCTTAATTCATCTTCTTGGTCGTATGCCAGTATTAAGCCCTCCTTTAACTTGAATTTTTCCATTGCTTCCATTATTCCATTAATCTCTCTTTCTTTGTTGTCTTCATCAACTTTAAAGCACACCTGAATTGCCTTTGTAATTTTTTCTTTTTCTTTTACAAGGAAATTGCATTCGTTTTTTTCCTTAAAATAAAAAATATCATTATATTTTTTTCTTAATTGAATAAAAACCAAATTTTCAAGCATTCTTCCATTGTCTGCCGAGAAAGAAGCTGAATTAACAGTGGATAATCCATTGTCTATGGAGTAAACTTTTTTTGCACTGACTAATTGTTTTTTAAGTGAGTAATCAAATCTTGGAACTGTAAATAAAAGATAGCTGTCTTCAAAATAGGAAATAAATGAGATGGCAGTGTTTACTGAACCTAAGTTAAAGGTCTTTTTTAGGCTGTTGTAAGAAAATTCTTTGCCGACATTTGTAAGCAGGTATATAGCCATTTCCTTTACTGTTTTTAGGTTCTTTAATTTATATCTTACCATAATGTCTCTTGCAATTATATCATTCAATAATTCTTGCAATATTTCAGATTTGTCGTATTTGAGATATTCAGGAAAGCCTCCTTTAATGAGATAACCTTCAAAAGAACTTAAATCAGCTTTTTTGCCAGTAAACGTCAAGAATTCCTTAAAAGAAAATGGAAAAAGTTCACAACGCAAATGTCTCCCGGTAAGTCTTGTTCCCAATTCTTTGCTAAGAAGAGATGCATTAGAACCAGTAATGACAACATATTTTTTTTTTATCTAGAATTGCCCTTACAAAAAGCTCCCATTTACCAACATTTTGAATCTCATCAAAAAAATAATAATTACTTTTGCCGAATTCTTCCACAAAAACTTCATTAAGTTTTTGAAAATCTCTTACATCAAAATCAACAGTTCTAGGATCCTCAAAATTAAAATAATATGACTTCTTTATTTTTTTCATTAACTGCCTTAATAAAGTGCTTTTCCCGCATCTTCTGGCCCCAGACATGACTAACGCAAAGGAGGCCCTTAAATCTATTTGTTTGAGTTTTTCTCGTTCTATTCCATAATCACTTTTCAAAATCTCGGTATTCTGTGTTTTAACTATGCTTCTTAAGGTTTCTTTCAACATCATAATAATATATGTTCAATATCAGTATATAAATCTTTTCATTACTAATGAAAACTTATGTTCATTTTAAATGAACAACTTTGCCGCACGTAAAAAATTAGCTTTTTTGCCTTTTACAAACAGTTATGTTATTCCCAACAATTACTTTAAAATGGGTTCGCATTAAATAATTCTATTGATTTAAAATGCAAAGTGAGCTACTTCCACTGCCAAAAACATGCTAATTCTCTTAATCCAAGCCTTTTCTCTTTTAAAAAAAGAGAAAAGTCTACGGTCTATCCAAAAGAGAAAAATAAATTTGTAATTAATAATTCAATTATCAATAAAAACAATTGCAACGAATTAATTCTTACTTCAAAAGCGAAGCAAGTACTACCAAGCAAAGCGCAGGTAGTACACCGGCGTCAACTGACTGAACGGTTGAGGGGTTGTAGTCTAGCCTGGTCAGGACTCTGGCTTTGGGACGGACCCTTTTCTTTTTTAGAAAAAAAGAAAAGTGTTACGTTATCCCAAAAGAAAAAAGGGGTTAGTTACCCCAAAAAAGAAAGGGATTGTTTTTTGTCCGCAAGAAAGCCAGTAACGGGGGTTCAAATCCTCCCAACCCCACTCGAACCATTAAATGGTTCAATATTACAGCAATTCAATAATGCACGTAGTGCCAGCTGCCAATAGCAGCTGTAGGAGGTATCGGAACCGCAAGGTTCTGATTTGCGGAGGTGGCGGAGTGGTCCAACGCACCAGCTTGGAGCCTGCCCCTTTTTCTTTTTAAAAAAAAGAAAAAGCGGCAAGTTGCCGGAAAAAGAAAAAGGTTTTGGTGGCCGGATAGCTGGCGAGCGCAAGCTCACGCGAGTTCGAATCTCGTCCTCCGCGTCCGCCCTTTTTCTTTCTTTCCAAAAGAAAGAAAAAGTGCAGGTTGCCCAAAAAGAAAGAAAGCGGCAAGTTGCCCAAAAGAAAAAAAATAAAGTTGCAGTTGGGGGGGGTAGTCTAGCTTGGTTAGGATTTCAGCTTGGGGTAAGCCCCTTTTCTTTTTTCCAAAAAGAAAAGGCCTTTGGGTTCAAAAGAAAAAACCTAAAAAAGGAAGGCTTCCAATATGCTGACGACCCGAGTTCGAATCTCGGCCCTCCCACTCTGCCCCTTTCTTTCTTTTAAAAAAAGAAAGAAAGTGGTAAGTTGCCCCAAAGAAAGAAAAGAAAAGTGCAGGTTGCCCAAAAGAAAAATGGTGAAAGTTTACAGTCCATCCAAAAGAGAAAAAGCATAGGTTGCAATTTAATTCCAAAAGGAATTAAATGCACATTAAAACCGAAAGGTTTTAATCGTACCCCAAAGAAAGAAAATACAATTAAATATAAGTTTCAATTAAGGTTTTAATCATGAAAGAAAAAGGCAGTGAAAAGGAAGAGAAGGTTACTTTCAATATTGACAAGGAAAAGAATTTCTCTGAGTGGTTCACTGAAATAATAAAGAGGGCTGAACTGGCTGACTTAAGGTATAACGTGAAAGGCTTTATTGTATTCCAGCCTTGGAGTGTTATTTCAATGGAATTAATGTATGCTGAATTGGAAAGGATTCTGAGAATGAAAGGCCATAAGCCTTACTGGTATCCTGCAGTAATACCTGAAAGCAATTTCAAATTAGAGAAAGAGCACGTTGAAGGATTTGCCCCTCAAGTTTTCTGGGTTACAGAGACAGGCGCAGGAGAAAAATTGGAGGAAAGGCTTGCTTTAAGGCCTACTTCAGAAACTGCATTCTACCAAATGTTTGCTTTATGGATTAGGAGTTACAAAGACCTGCCTTTCAAGTCATACCAGAGAGCCCAGGTCTTCAGGTACGAGACAAAAGCCACAAGGCCTTTCCTTAGGAGCAGGGAAATTTATTGGATTGAAAGCCATAATGCTTTTGCCTCAAGAGAGGATTCAATTAAACAAGTGAAAGAAGACATGCAGTCAACAAAGGAATTATTGTATGATTTCCTCTGTGTGCCATTCATTTTCTTTGAGAGGCCTCAGTGGGACAAGTTTGCAGGGGCAGAATCAACTTATGCTGCTGATTCCTTAATGCCTGACGGAAGGGTAGTGCAATTGCCTTCAACCCATTTGTTGGGGCAGAACTTCTCCAAGCCATTCAATATTACTTTCAAGGACGAGAAAGGTTCTGATCAGTACGTGTGGAATACGTGCTATGGGCCTGCTGTGAGCAGGATTTTTGCTGTAATGATGGCAATACACGGAGACAATAACGGCTTGGTTTTTCCTTTTACTGTTTCTCCAGTGCAGGTAATAATAATTCCAATTTTTGATGAAAAGAATAAAGAAAAAGTTTTGGCTGAAGCAGAAAAGGGCAGGAAGGAATTGAGTGAATTGGATTTGAGGGCTGAAATAGATGCAGGAGAAGAAAGGCTGGGGGACAAGCTTTACTTCTGGGAGATGAAAGGCATTCCCCTGAGAATTGAATTAGGGGAAAAGGAATTAAAGGGGAAGAAGGCCCTCTTGTTCAGGAGAGATACAAAAAAGAAGGAATTGGTTGCATTGAATGAATTGAAGAAAAAGATTCTGGCTGAAGGAAGGAATTTGAATGAAAGCCTTAGAAAGAAAGCAGAGAAATTCTTACAGGAATCAATTGTTGAAGCAAAAAGTATTGAAGAAGCAAAGAAACTTGTGCAGAAAGGAAAGATTGCAAGAGTGGAATTCTGCTCTATTGGGTTGGATGCAGTTAAATGTGCTGAAGCAATAGAAAAGGAAGCGCAGGCCTCAGTTAGAGGGAAAAGAATTGACTTGGAAGAGAAAACCAAAGGCAATTGCATTGTGTGCGGCAAAAAGGCTTCTGTTATAGTGTACATTGCAAGGTCTTATTAAGCCAAAAAAGCTTTTTTTGGGATAAAATTAAATAAATCTTTCTCTAATTATGTTAGGAACCAAATTAATTTATTGTACGGTGCATTTTAATGCCTGAAAAAGACGGCTTGGACCCATTGGTTAGAATGAAGAAGATGAACGCAATGTTCGGAGGCAAGGCAAAGCTTGCCGAGGTAAGAAAAAAATTAGGCCAGGACTATGAATTGATTGGCCCGAAAAAAACAATCAGGGAGCCAATTTCAGATGAAGAAGCAAAAAAGAAAATGGAGGAAGAATTAGGCGTAATAAAAGAAGAGGAAAAGAAAGAGCCATGGCAGGAGATAAATGAAATAAAAAAAGAATTAAAAAAACAGTTAACAGAAAAAGAAGAAAAGAAAGAAGAATTAGAAGAAGAAGTAAAACCAGAGGAATTGGAAGACAAAGGAATTGAATTTGATTTAAGGAAAGAATTAGAAAGCAAAAAAGCCCCTGCAGAAGAAGAAAAAGAATTAAGAGGCAAATTTGCATTCAAAAAGGAGTTCGCTCCAAAAGAAAAAGAGAAGCCTTTAACCTCCCAACAGCAGATGATTAAACCTTTTGAAATGGAGGCAAAGCAGAAAAAACCTGAGCCCTGGATTGAACTGGAAAAAGAAAAAAAGCCATTAATTGAAGAGAAACCGAAAAAGGCGTTCGCACTAGAAAAATTTGAAGTCAGAGAAGAACCAAAAAAAGAAGAGCAAAAAAGGCCTTTTGCAAAGCCCTCGCCTGACTGGCTGAAAGAGATAGACAAAAAGTTCTCTGAAACAGAAGAGCCAAAAGAATTAGTGTTCAACAGCATAATAACAGAGAAAGCTGAAAGCACGGGCCCCCCAAAAAAAGAGAAAATAGAAACAGAGGGAATAAGAATTGAGCCAATAAAAACAAAAAAACAGACAGAAGAAGAAAACATGCTCAAAGGATTTGTTTTTGGGGAAGAAGGGCAAATTCAGCCTGGCGCTGAATCAAGCAAAGAAGAATTGCTTGAAAAGCTTAAGGAAGGCATTGAAACAAAGAAACCTGAAGAAAAAATGCCTGTGGACAACATAATAAAATTGACAAAAATAATACCGAAAAATGTAGAAGAGGAATTCAGGGAGAAAGAGCCCGAAGAAAAAGAGGGTTCTGACTCATTAGGAAAACAGCTCGGGAGCATCACCAGCTTCTTTTCCTCAAACATAACCAAATCAATGGGAGGCAAGCCTATCAGCGGAGAAGAACTTGAAGGCCTCACAAACGAAGAAAAAAAAGAGATAAAAAAGCTTGTTTCTACTTTGGGCCCTGCAACAAAAAAATACACTAAAGAAGAAATCTACGAATCAATGATCCTTGAAAACAAATCAAAAAAGGTTGCAGAAAAAGTTATTTCAATATTATACCAGGAATGATTTCAGGCTTTCAGCTCACGCTTTGCGTTGTCCTGCCTTTTCTTGGAAGAAGCAATTCAAACAATGCTATCTTCCTTCCTTTTATTTTTTTTGTTTTTCCCCTGTTCTCAATGAATCCGTGCTTCCTGTAAAGTTTTATTGCATTCCTATTAGAGCAGTAAACCGAAAGAAGCGCAATAGAAAAATTTTTTTTCTTAAGAAAATTTATTGAATGCCTCAAGAGTTTTGAGCCTATGCCTTTTCCCCTGAATTTTTCTTTTACTGCAAAGCCGTCAATCCCTGCAGTTTCACCCCTTAATTTCAGGAAAATAAATCCTGCCAGAGCCCTGCCCTGCTTTGCAGCAAAAACAATTGAATTCCCTTCCTTGAGTTTTTGCGTTATTTTCTCTTTTGGCTCTTTAATGTAATCAAATTCCTTTTTTATCATTGAAGAAATTTCGTTTAAGTACTTTTCATTAGGCTTTAAGGTGATTGTAATCCTCATTAAATCTCAGTCTCTTTGATGTAGGATTCAATTTCATTTAATGATACAGCGCAGCCCTTGTACTTCAAAGCGTAGAGTGATGCCTTAAGGGATTCAATTGAATTGCCTAATTCTTTCTCAAGAAGCCCTAAATCAAAGGCTTCAGCCATCAATTCAACGCTCCTCACAATCCTCACTTGACCGCAGAATTCCTTTAATTCCTTGAGCTTTCCCTTATTCATTTTAATTGAAGCATTAAAATTGAGTGAAATGCTTTTCTTCAAAGAAAGAGGGTATTCAAGCATGGACCTTGCAGTCCTCTCATCTATGACCACAACAGAGGCATTGATTATTTTGTTTAATGCAAGGGCTTCTGCTTCACCGTAATGAATGAGCTCAAGAGGCCTTCCGTCATGAAAGAAGCAGTTGTTTGCAATGCCTTCAATCCTTTGAGCGAATTCTCCGATTTTTTCATGCCTGAATACTTTAATCCAGCCATTCTCTAAGGCCTGCTTTATCCTTATTGCATTCAATTCAAATTTGTCAATCGAGAGAGGAACATTAACTGTCTCTCGTGCTATTGCCTCGCTGATGTAAAAATTCCCTATTGCTTTTTGTGATAATTCGCCTAACACCTTCATTAAGCAGTTCTCTGAAATTGAAATCAAGGCGCTTGAATCAAAAACAAGGTCATTCATCCCTGAACAATCCCCCCAGTAATTCTTTTCTTTCTTTTATGCCCAGCTGCTTTTCTTCTGCGTCATGAATTTTTGTTGCGCCGATATATGAAAGGAGCTCCTTCTTGCTTGCGCCTGTCAAGTCAGCTGACTGGCTCAAGCTCAAGCCTAAAGCATAAGCCCTTGAAGCCTGCTTCACCTTTGCTTTCTCGAACACGTTCTGGATGAAGTTGCCGTACTCTTTGTCGACAGCAGAAACCTTTCTTGACAATTCATTCAATTCTTTTTTGAATGAATCAAAATCCTTTCTCTTCAGGCGCTCTATTGACTCATCCAATGAACCAATTATTTTTGATTTCACGTTCTCCCATTTAACTGAATCAATTATGTGCGGCTTTGAAAGAATTTTCTGCAGTGAATAAGCAATCAAGGACATTTCAGCCAGAACCTTGTCTGAGTGCAGTGCAGCCAATTCAATCAATTCATTGCTCTCATTCCTTAATCTAACCAATTCTTTTTTGCAGAAGCTGTCTTTTATTGACTTCATCCTGGAAATAAGGTCTTTAAGCATTTTCATAAATTAAAAGCGCGAAAAGATTAAATAATTGTTATGGCCTAATAGTTTAAGCAAGCCAAATAAGGACTGGGTTGAATTAAATGCCGGCAAAAACAAACTATCCGTTAACCATAATAATAATACTTGTATTTGCCGTAATTGTATTAGGGGCATTGTATATATTCCTCCCAAAAGAAACTCCAGTAAATAAAGAAAACGAATTCATTCACTCTGATTTAAATGAAGAGCCAGCACTTGATATTAGTGACCCGAGAAATTATGACATCAACTACACTCCAGGCCTTCCAAGGATGTCCAAGCCATTGAACTTGATGTACACTGTCAGCAATTGCCGGGGGGAAATAAAAGACAATACTTTTGTCCAGACAGCTGAAACGCCTCCGCAAGAAGACTGGAATGCCCCAGCAAAAGTTGTAATTAAAGGGACAACAATTGACATAAGCCATTACTGGTTTACACTCTGCAGGAATGAAAAGCCCATGGAAGGAAAAGACTTCAATGTCATTGCAGTATTTGAAGACGAAAGATTCTTTGTGGAAGAAAAAGAGGACTTGGATGTGGTAACACCCCTGTACAATTCAAATGGAGACCCCTGCTTCTGCCCGATAAAAATCCACGTAATCCTGAACGATGTAATAAAAGGCACAAGGCTTCTTGATGTAAGGAACCCAGACATGTGGGCAGCCTTCTCCCAGGTAATAGAAGTGAAGTAGAAATCAAATTAAAATTTTAAAAAACCTTTCCTTTTCATTAACAGGTAAGGGAAGCCTTTTTTGTCAATTTTTGAAATATCAATTTCAAGATTTCCAGCAAATTCAAAAAGTTTTTCTCTTGCTTTTTTCACATTTCCAAAATCTTTTATTGTTTCAATTTCTATAAAATTACCCAATTCCCTGACCTTGTCTAAAGCAATTTCAAATTCATTTTTGTAGAGGTAAACTTCTCTTTGTTTTTCGACTTTAACCAGTTTTTTTAAATCAAGGGCAGAAAAAATTTTTTTCAATTGATTCGGGTTACTGATTTCGGTTTCAAATTCATCACAGTGAGTGCCAGAATCAGAATTTTTAGGGTAATACCAGTGTTTGTAATTTAGAATGGCCTTATTGCCTCTTTTTCTGATGCTCAGCCATTCAAAAGGATTTTTTGGTTTCACAAAATTTCTGTGGGAAGGAGTGAAATATTCATCTATTTGATGAGACTTTTTCACAAACTTTGCGGTTTTCTTCAATTTATTTTTTATTTTAAAGAAAGTGTTTTTATTAATAGGAAATCTAATTTCAATTTCCACATTTTTTGCCATGAATGGGGTTGCAGGGATTTGAACCCTGACATCTTGGTCTGGAGCCAAGCGCGCTACCAGGTTAACGCCACAACCCCTTAAAATAAATCTTAAAAGAAATAGATTTTAAACCGATTTGAATTTTTTTAGTTTCTTCACTGGCCTTCTGAGCTCGCAGCAGTCAATGCCTTCCTTCATGGAGGCAAGAACGCCTACAGCCTCCCAGTAATTGTTTACAGGAATGACATTCCTGAATCCCATTTTCTCTGGCGTTGCCTTCATTACAGTCCTGTTCTCTTTCACTGCAATTAATGGAATCCCAAACTTCTGTGCTGCAAGGGCAGGAACGCCTCCCATGCAGGAATAAGGCAGCACAATAGCATTCAATTCATCTATTGTAATGTCTTCCTTAATGCATTCATGGCTTTTAATTAAATGAGGGGCATTGCTTAATCCTTGAAGCACGCACCCAAGATATGCTGGGCCAATTGCTTCTGCTGCAGCCCTCGGGTCAACTACACCTGAATTCATTTCCTTCTTTATTTCTTTATGAGAAAGAAGGGGCGCATGAGCGCAGGGAATGCCAAACTCCTTTGAAATTAAATGAGATATAATTGCCTCTGTGCCACCGTAAGGGTTTGCTGACTTGCCTTTAAAGTAGGCGTTCAAGTCCTTGAAATCTATTTTTATTGCAAGGGAAATTGCAATTGCCTCTGCGCCTTTTTCAATCAAAGACCTGCAGGAATCAATCAATGCCTCCTCATTATGGATTTCCCCCAAGAAAGCGCCTTCCCTTGTCTTGACTGCGCGCGCATCAACAACTTCATTTGTTATTTCATAGCCTATTACATTCACTCCCTTTACAGTCCTTATTGCATCAATTGAATTCAATGCAAGGTCATAGCTTTCCTTTTCCATTCCTTTATCTAATACTACCCCCACCTTGTTTGAATGCACTTTCCTTAATCCTATTTCTCCCCTGAAAAACTTGTCCAGAGAAAATCCTTCAACGTACAATACATTGCCTCGCGCTAAATCCATTGAGACAGCATTAACCACATTAGGATGGGCAATCAAGTAATCGCACACTGAAGCCATTGCATTTGTTGCAGGGGTTGCGTCACCCACATAGCCTCCAATGCTTGCCTTCACTCCTGTGGGCACAATGTGCGCTGCAATAAACTTCTCCATTCAATTCACTTCCTTATGCTCGCATTAATTATTAGCTTCCTGCCTTTCTTTTCCTCTACAGCAAACCTTAATGTATCAATTCCTTTGGTCTCAAAATAAGAGTCAAGGAAATCCAGCAGCTCTTGAGGCTTTCCAGAATAATTCAATTGAATCCTCGCATTCTTTACTGTCATGCCAATAACATACAACAAAAAATTATTTAAAAGGAGGTATCGGAACCACAGGTTCTGATTTTTAGGATAGAAAAACAGAAAATATTAAATTGAGTAATGGCGTTATTTAATGCAATATGAAGGTTCTTTCAATAATTTTGTTTCTGTGTTTCATGCTGGGCCTTGCGGGAGCCATCTCCTCCCAGGAGGCAAAGGATTTCCTTACAAGCGAAAGCCATTTCCTGGAGGAAGGGCAGAGCATTGAAATCCTGCCCAATTTTCCAGTGCAATACAATAAAGAGAAGTTCTGGGTTGCAGTCATAATTACAGAAGAGAGCCCTAGCGGCTTCCTTGCAGTGAAATACTCTGCAAAAGAGATTTCGCTTAATAAGACAGCAAACACAGAATTATTCAAGACAGTCTATGTTTTAAGGTCACTGAAAGACTACAAGGAAAAAAATTCTGCTGTCTGGGTTTTTGCGAGCTCAAACAAGACCTTCTTCCAGACCCTCAATTCTGTCACCTCAGGCTCAGGTTCAGTTTATTATACTCTGGGAAACATTTCAGACGAATTAAATACTTCTGATGCCAGAACCCTCACAAACGAAATGAGTGCAATCCTCTCCGAGATGAGCTCAAGGGCTTTCACCTTAGAAGAAAAAACAGACGAAATAATCAAGGTAGAAAACGATTTTGTTAATTCAACCAATACAAGCCAAACAAATGCATTGAAAGAAAAATATGATGAATTCTTTCCCTTGCTTGAAGAAATAAACAGCTTAAGGCAGGACTACGAAAACAAGACTGTTGAGTTAAAGACCTTAATCTCCAAATCAGACAAGACGGCAGGAGAAAAACAGCAGTTGATTGCGCTGGCGAGTTCTCCTCAGGAATTCCAGAAACTTGACTCAATAGCAAAAAATTCTTCTGACTTGTATCAAGGCATCCAGTCCATTTACGCTAAAGCCATTTCAAATGTCTCGACATGGGTTGACAACGTTGACTCAATGAAGAAAAGGAATGATGCCTACAACCTGCTTTACTCTGATGACCCTGATTTGTACAAGAAAACAAAAAACTATTTCTCCAAGCTTAACGATTTAGTGAAGTTTATTCTGGATGAAAACAACAAGCCTTACTGGAAAGAATATGAAAAAATTGACTCAATGCAGTCCAACTGGAATAAGGCAGAATTGAACTTCAAGCAGAAAAAATACGAGAACGTGCAAACTTATGCCTTGAAGGCAAAGAATGACGCAGTAACCATATTCCAGGGAGGCTTTGTGCAGCAGGGAAGCGACATGCAAAATCTGATTATTTACATTGCGGTAGGATTAATTGTACTGCTTGTTGCGCTCATGCTCTTCAAGAACAGGAACAAGCTCTTCCCGTCTCCAACGCAAGCGCAAAAAGAACAGGAAATAATCCCTTACGGCTGGCAGAAAAGCTGAGAATTAGAATCTTTAATTCACGAGTAGATTTCTATTATGTCCCTGTCTTTAAGAACATAGTCTTTGCTGACCCTCTGGCCTGAGAATTTGCTTGAGCCCCATAATTTCACATACCTTAAATTCTGGGCGAGCTCTTTGTGCAACCTTTTCGCGACAACTTCAACAGTAGAATTTTTTTCCAGTACCAAAGGGTCCTTGAAGTCTGCTGGCTGCCCAGGCTTTTTTGTGAAAACAATTATTTTGTCTAAAAGCAGGAAAATCTTTTCTTTTAATTTGCCTAATTCTTTTTCGTTGAAGAAAAGGAAATCAATTTTTTTTCCCTCCAGGTCAAGCAATTGCAATGGCTTTTCTTTTTCTGCTTTAGAGATTACTGCAAGAAGCTTCTTGTACACGTTCCTTGAATCCAGAACCTCAGCAACTTTCTTTAAATCAGCCCCTTCCCCTAAGGAAATGCTTGCATTGGCATAGCCTGCATCTCTGAGAAATAACTTTAATTGCTCTTTAGGAACTCTAAGGAAGTTTTCTCCTGAAATGCTCAAGCCAAAGAATTCCGAGTGCTTCACCTCAATCAATGGTCTTTCCCTGTTCACTTTAATGAAGGCTTTGTCCAATTCACTGAGAAGCAAATTCAATTGCTCTAATGCATTCCTTTCTTCTAAAACAAAGACAATTGCGTCAGCATTCCTTACAGCAGAAAGGATAAGGTTTCCATTGGCTTTTCCTTCAGAAGAGCCTTCAACCAATGCAGGCATTTCAACTAATTGAACTCTTGCGCCAGAGAAATCCATTACCCCAACCTGAGGCTCTTTTGTGGTGAAAGCATAAGGTGCAATTTCAACCTGAACATTAGTGAGCTTGTTCAAAAGAAAGCTTTTACCTGAATTCGGGACTCCAAGCAGTGCAACCTGGCCTGCACCCTCTTTTTTTACGTTGAAAGAAATTCCCGATCCTTTCTTTGCTTTTACGCGCTGCTGCTTTTCAATGTCCTTTTTTGTGAGGGCAATCTTCTTGCTTATTTCAGCCCTTAATTTTTCTCCGCCTTTATGGGAGGGAGCAAAAGAACGCATCTCCTGTAGTGCAGCTAACTTCTCTAATGGGCTTCTTGCCTCCTCGAATTTCCTTTTGGCTCTCTCGAATTCAACTGAAACATTTGCAGGCATAAGAAAACTAATTAAAGGAAGGAGTTAAAATTTTTCCCTTGCAGTAACGCATTCTGCTACTACAGGAATCAGGCAGGCCTGCATAATAAAACATTGAAGGCATCAGGTCAAAGGTGTTTGCACTTGTTTCAATTGCCCCAAAATCTTTTCCGTCGTAAATAATTAAGGGGATATCCATTACTTCAGGACTCAAAGAATAAGGGGGCTCTGCATGATGACCTTTGCATTCAGGGCACTCAAAAGCCATTCCGTGGTCTGCAGTAAAAGCAGCAACCAATCCATTTGAATCAAGGACTGTTTGGATTAACTGGCCTGAATCCTTGTCCAAAATGGAAATGCATTGAGTGAAGGCAGTTTCATTGAAGTCATGGCCACAGAAATCGTTTCCCTTAATATTGCTGAACAAAAGAAACTTTCTTCCATTTAATTCTTCCTCAAAAAATTTTATCAGGGCATTATCAACATCAATAATATATTTAGAGTAAAAAGCATATTTTTGAATTCCGCTTTCGCTCCTGTATTCTCCTGTTTTATTCTCCCATCCCTCAAAGAAATCCTTCAACAGGCTTGTGTCTTCATTGAATGAATTTACTTCAATTCGGAAATCAAAAAAGCCTGAATCATAGAAAGCAATGTCGAATTCGCTTCTTGCCTGCTTGAAGTCTCCTGCCTCTGAAGCCATGACGCACAGCATTCCGTGCAGTCTGGCGTAATCGCACAAGCTTGTCATCCCTGCATTGTCAACGCAGTTTTGGGCTTTCCCTGCATTCCCGCAGTCGCCTGCAATGTACATGATAGAATGGCTTTCTGTGGTTGAAGGGATTACTGGATGAAAGGATTCTGCAGTCAAAGATTTTTCTGATAATTTTTCCAAGTTTGGTGTAATAGATTTTGTGATTTTGGATGCTGGGGTTCCGTCCAAGACAAAGACTGCAATGCTTTTCTGCGCTGGAATTCCATTGTAAGAGTTCTGTGAAACTGATGGAATCAAAATCCAGAGAACAAAAAAAATTAGAACAAAAAAAATCAGTACTGAAACAAAAATTCTGCTTAATTTCATTCAAAATCATTCTTGCTTGCAGGCGTCAAGGCCTGGGTGCAACATGCATATTGCAGTTTTAAGGTTTTCATATCCAACCAACACATACTTGCAGTCAATTACAAAGGCTGGAGCATACTCCAGCCAGTAAGATTCTGCTACCTTGTTGTCTTCTTCTATAATGCTTAAAGTATTGGCATCATCCAGGCATTGCTCGAAAGCTGCCTGCTGGTCAAAAGTAAGCTGGAGGCCTAAGCCTCCTTGCACGAAAGTCCACCTGTCATCAAACAAATTCATCTTGTTTGCATCAATATTGCCATTGGCGTCAGAGAAAATTTGCTTGTACAAGTATTGCTGGTAATCATTGAATTCTAATTGGCCTTGAAGCCTAACGCACTCTGCTGCAATTTGTGCATACAGGGAGTACTGCCCCATTAAACTGAAGTTCTTGAATTTGTACTGCAATTGTGGAGTGAATTTTCTTTTTAATTGGTCTACTGCGTCCAATGACTTCCAGCAGGGATAACAGTAATAGTCTGCGAACTCTTCCACTTTCACTTTATTTTGGTCTGCACTGCATTTTGCTTCAAAGAACATCAAGTTTTTTGGCTTGCTGTCCAAGTAGCTTTCAGGCACAACGTAAAAACCATTCACTAAAGCATAGTTCTGCCTCATTAAAGGGCTTATTGCCGCATAGCTCCTTATTGTTTTTTCTTCTACTAATGCAGAAGGAACCATGAATAAATTGAAGTCTGAAATATAATGCTTGTTCTCCTCTTTTGAGAGGTCAATCAATTCTTCTTCAAAGTCAACCTTTTTTACAGTGAAGGACCTTTTAATTGAATTCTCTGTGTCGCAGAAAGGGCATTCAGAAGCATAAAAGAGAATCAATTTCACTTTAGGCAAAGGCTCAATTACTGGCCCTGTTTGAGAGTTCTCATTCATAAGTGAAATAAGCTTGAATCCTGCAAAACCTAAAGCAATGCCTAATATGACAATCAGCGCAATTACATATGGAGGGAAACCAAGCTTTTTTTTTGCCATTCATGCCACCGTTCATTAATTAAGATTTTTGCCTCAAAATGGTTTAAAAACCTTTTCGGTTTTTAAATTTTTAAAAAATAAAATATTTTTTAAATTGATTTAAATGCTTATTGACGCTCACTGCCATTTATACGAATTTTCTGATGCAGAAAAAATAATAAAGGAAGCTGAATTGAAAGGCGTCAAACTAATTATATCTAATTCAGTTGACTTGAATTCAATGAAAAAGAATCTGGAACTCCAGAAAAGCTTTCCTTCAGTGAAAGCATGCCTTGGCCTGCATCCCTCAAACATTCTGGGAATGAAAGAAAAAGAAATAGAGGAATCAGTCCAATTCATTGAAGGCCATGCAAGAGAATGCATTGGAATAGGAGAAACAGGCCTTGACTTCAAGCACGCAACAACAAGAGAACAGAAAGAATTCCAGAAAAAAGTTTTTGGTGAAATGCTTTCAATTGCACAGAAAGAGGGGAAGGCAGTTGAAGTGCATTCAAGGGAAGCACAAAATGAAGCAATTGAAATGCTGAAGGAAAGAAAACAGGAGAAAGTCTTGTTGCACTGGCTTTCAGGCGGAAAAGAAGTATTCGAAAAGGCAATTGAATGCAATTACTTCATTTCTTTTGGCCCCAGCGTGCTCTACTATTCTTCAACCCAAAAGATGGCAGGGCTTACGCCATTAGAATTAATATTGCTTGAAACAGATGCACCAGTAGAATTCAATGGAATTAAAGCAGAGCCTTCAGTGGTGAAAAAAGTTGCAGTAAAGATTGCAGAAATAAAAGGGCTTTCCTTTGAAGAGGTTGAAAGGGCAACATATTTAAATGCAAGGAAGCTTTTCAATTTATAAATTTTTTTAAACATAATTTAGTGTGGTGGAAGGAAAATGGTTGCAGTTGAATTAATTGTATTGGTAGTAGGCCTTGCAGTAGGCAACGGCCTTCTTTTCTTTACTCAGCCAAAAGGCTACAGCTTCAAGGAACTAGAAAAGATAAGAGCTCAAATAAACGAGGACTCAATGATGAGAAATGGAATCCAGAAAAGCAGTTTATACTACGATGATGTTTATGCCCTTCAATCCAGCGTCAGGGCAGCAGGCCATAAAATTGAAATGGCGCACAGCAGGCTTGGGGAAGTAGAGAAAGCATTAAAGAACTTGAATTACGGAATGATGGAATTAAGCAAGAAAATTGAAGCAAAAGAAAAAGAGCTGAAGATCCCTTACGAAATAGAAGAGAAAATAAAGAGATTAGACGAATTCAGGAGAGATACAAGAATTGAGATACAGGCATTAAAAGATGCATTGGAAGAAATAAAGCCTAAAAGCAAAGGACAGCAGGAAAAAAAGAAGAAAGAAAAAAAAGAATTAAGGAAGTTAAACAAAAGAATCCACGAGATAGTCTTCCACAAGGGAAGCTGAAGTTTTTATTTTTAGGGAAAAAGATAAAAAAATGAAAAAGAAATTATTAGGTTTGGTTACTGTTGCAATTATTTTGTTGTTCTTTTCCTCTAAGTTTTATGCACTTCTTGATTCAACTGAATCAGAGTTTATAGAATCATTCAAATGTGGCGATGCAAATGGCGATGGCGTGGTGTCAGTAACAGATATTGTTTGGCTGGTAAATTTTTTGTTTAAGGGCGGCACTGCCCCAGTGGATATGGATGGAGCAGATGCAAATAATGATGGAAAGGTGTCAGTAACAGATATTGTTTGGCTGGTAAATTTTTTGTTTAAGGGAGGTCCAACCCCAAACTGTGGTCCTGAGCCCCAGCCTAAAATAATTAGTCCTTCAAATTATGAAATAATTGGTGGTCCTGCTCTGGTTTCTGTGATAGATGACTCAAATCTTTCTCCTTCAAAAATAAAAAAAATGAAGTTAGAATATTCTTATGATAATGTTAATTGGACTTAAATAGCAGAGTATGGTGCCGCAGGAAGCAGTGCCTGGGATACAATATTTGATACTTCAATTATATCTTCTGGTCCTCTTTATGTTAAGACAACAGAATACTCTTATTCTGGAACAGTGTCCAATACCGTTCAAGTGACAGTAAACAAACTGCCAGTAGCTCACGCTACAACAATGTACAACCCTTATAATAATGAATGGTTTTTTGACGCAGGCACTTCATATGATTCTGACGGCTCAATTACAGGCTATGAATGGGATTTTGGCGACGGCAATACAGGCACTGGGTCAATAGCATCACACAAGTATTCTCCGCCCGGATTTTATAATGCGAGTTTGACTGTTACTGATGATTTGGGTTTTAATGGAACTTATTTTTTTGTTCCGGGCTACGATGCTAACTGCGGCTGCAAGAAAATGACAATAAGAAGCACAGGAGAATTTGACAGAAATGATTACAAGTTAGAAAAAACACTTATAAAGAATAATATTTCGTCAGACTATAATAAGCTTGGTGGCTTTGATGACATTAATTGGCTTGATTCAAAAAAAATATTTTTTATTGGAACCTTTTTTGAGGTTCAAGCAGAACTAACTGATAATACAACTGACCCAAAGCTCTGCGATGAACGGCAGAAAACAAAAGCTACACGTCATTACAAAAACAAAGACTTTAACTACGAGTTTTTGGGCGTAAAGTGTGGTTTCCTTTCACCTAATTGGTGTAATGACGATTACATGGAAAAAAATGACACTTACAAGAAAAAGCATTATCCAAAATTAATTAAATGGATTGACGCCCCAGGCACTAGATTAAGGAAGGGCGACATGAATGTTGATGGATATACCCACAAATCAAAATTCTGGGCTGTAGTAGAAGGGTCAGCAGGAAAATGCGAGTGCTTTTTTGAACAAGAAGCAATTTATAATGTAAACGGAATCAAAATCTCAAATACAATAAAAAATTTCAATGGAACAAATTGTTTTGCAGGCTAAAAAAATAATTTATTAATTTGATCGAATCACTTTTTTTCTTATGAAGACTTATTCAATGAAAGTGCCGTGCCCTGTCTGTTCTGGAAATGCCTTGATGACTTATTCTTTTCATTCAGTCCCCCATTACGGTAAAACCCTGTTCTCTAATCTGCACTGCAGGAAATGCAACTTCAATTTGAATGACGTGCAAAGCGCTCAAGCAAGAAAGCCTGCGAAATATGAAATAAAGATTGATTCAAAAAAAGATTTAAGGACAAAAATTGTGAGGTCAAGCTCTTCCCTTCTTAAAATAAAAGAATTGGGCATTGAAGTAAAGCCAGGGCCTTACAGCGAAGGCTATATCACCAACATTGAAGGCGTCCTTGAAAGAGTGCAGGAAGCCTTATCCTCCCTTGCAGGCCTTGAAGGCCAGAAAACCCAGAAACAAAAAGTAAACAAAATGCTCGAAAAAATAAGCAAAGCCAAAAACGCAGAAATAAAATTCACAGTAGAATTAATTGACCTTCAGGGCAACGGAGCCATACCCGGAAAAAAAGCAGTAAAAAAAGAATTAAAGAAATAATTTATTTCTCTTTCACGTTCCAGCTCTTCCTGTGCTCTCTGTCTTTGGATTCTTCTCGGGCCAGCTTTGCAATAACGCTTGCAGCGCCTATTACTGGCTCTAAGTCGTCGCCTTTCACTATGAATTCAACGTGCTTTAATGTCCCATTCAGTCTGCTGCCGTCAGCCTTAACCTTTGCCTTTACCCCTAATTCATCAAAGAGCAGTACAAGATTGTTTATTATTCTGACTTCAATTTCATTCAAGTTCAGTCCATTATTCCTTAACTGGTCTATGAGCCGGGAATTCAAAGAAACAGTTGCTACTGCAAGGGCGTTCCCTGAAACAATTTCAGCTTTCTCTTTTAGGTTGCCTGTCTTCTTGCTGTCCCTCAACTCTCTTAACTTATTGCTGTCGCCCAAAACAAAGCTTACAACAAAAGAGCCAAAGCTTTCCCCTCTTCCAGCCTCATCAATGCCTAAAACCAGTTCTTCTTCCAAACCCATCCTCTGCAAGATTTCCTCAGTGACCTTCTTGCAGTCATTGCCCTGTACTACAAGCTTTCCTGAAGAGTACAAGGTTACAGTGCAATTGCCTGCCTTGCACCTCAATTCCTCGAAGGCATTCTTTGTCTCCACCTGAGGGAATTCCCTGAGGATTTCAATCAATTGCCTTTTCTGCTTTGAACCAAAGTTAAGAACCTTCTCCATATCAGAACCTGCGGTTCCGATACCTCCCTTAATTTTATTTTATGGGAAGTATGGTTCCGAGCCTCCTTTTTCCATTTTAATAGCATATTTATTATTAAAGAAAATGGTTATATATTGTACTGAAAAAAAAATTAATTCTTTAGGTGGAGGAAAAAATTTTTATGACGAACTGCAAGATATGCTCTGTAACCTTTAAAGACAATCCTGACAAGATAGTGCTCTGCGAAAACTACAAGGGGGCAGTCCATTTAGGCTGCTGCTGCGACAGGTGCAGCTGGGACCGCAAGCCCTGCTACCATGCATTAGGGGTCTACAAGAAAGAATAAAAGCAATCAAAGGGAAACCAGGAAACTATGGAGCAAAAAGCGCAAGGCGCATTAGAATACCTGCTTTTATTAGGCTCTGCAGTGCTCATAGCAGCAGTTGTTGTAGTAGTATTAACGCAATTGACTGACTTAACAAAAGGCAAGGCACAAAACCCCTCCCAAACGCACTAAACCCTTAATTTAATTCTTGATTCACATGAACAGAGGAATTGCATTCAGTATAATTAAAATTAATACTATGAATATAAAGAATTTTTCAATGATTTTCTCCCTCTCGGCTTCTTTAATTGAGGCAGGCATATAAGAAGAATAAATGATTTTTGCAATCTTTCCTCCATCAAAGGGCTCAACAGGCAGGAAATTAACTATTGCAACCAGAAGGCTTACAATGACAAGCCAGTAAAAGAATTCAGAGAAGAACTGCAATAAAGTAGAATAAACAGTAAAACTTAATGGTTCAGTGAAAGCAGGATTGGGAATTTCCTCTGAAGTAAAGCCGAACTTCCCCATCTTGTTTTTAGTCAAGGTTTTCTCTATTGTTTCTCCCTTTTCTGTTTCAAGCACAAAAGTGTAAGACTTGTTATTGTCAAGCAATGCCTTAGTCAGATCATTCATGGCGAGAATTTTTTTTCCGTTAACTTCTTTAATTGTCATTTCCTTTTCTAATACTCCATAGGCAGGCGAAGGATAAAGATCACCACAAAAGCCTGTGTTCTTGTCAACGCCTGAAATTTTCACTCCAAGAACAGCCTGGTCGTGAATGCCTTCAGCCCAGCCTGAAAAAGGGGCAAAGAAAACAAGAGCAATAATTGAACCTATCAACAGGAAAACAGGGATTGAAGCAAGGTTTGCAAGAGGCCCTGCAGCAAAGATTTTGAGGGCGCTCTTCTTGTATGCTTTTTTTAATTGAATTTCATCAGGCTCAACAAAAGCGCCTATTGGAAGGAAGCCCAAAAGCAAGAGCCCGGAAGAATTAATTTTAATCTTCTCTTTTCTTGCAGTGATTCCGTGAAAGCCTTCATGCACTACAAGAATAATGAACAGTACAAGCCAGACATGAATTGGAACTTTAATTGGGACATTAGGAATGTCCACGCCAGGAATGAGAGGGGCAACACCAGGGCAGGCCTGCACCTTCCAGAAAAAGGTTTTAACAATAATTTCTGCTGAACTGAAAATCAAGGTGATTAAAACAAATCCTGCAAATCCTGCAAGGCCGAAAACAAGGCTGAACAAGTTAAGGAAACCAAAGATCTGGGAGAAAGGCTTCATGAAAGGGCTTGAAGTGAAAGCCCAGCCCAAGAGCAACTCAAAGAAAACGTAAAGGGCAAGAGTAGAAAAAAGGAATAAGAGAAGCCTTCTTGCAGTGCTCTCGCCTTTGCCGTGAAGGTAATCAACTGCAATTGCCCCAAAGCCTAACACAAGCCCTAATTCTGACAGGAAATTGATTGTCCTTTCATGCCTTGAGAATTTGTCAAAGTACTTGTTTGCCTTTTTTGTTTTTATGAGAGAGGCAAAGTAATAGGTTTGAGCGCCCAGGAACCTCTTGAAAAGATAGGTTACAATAACTGAAACCAGAATAAAAATTATGAGAACATAAAACCAGTCCATTTTTATTCCTCTTTCAATTTCTCCTTTAATTTTATGCCAAAAAAGCTTTCAATTTTTCTTGTTAATTTGTCTCCGGGCTTGAATTCATTCCTTTCAACCCTGTGGATTACAGACTCCTTCTCGAAGAGCTTCTGCGCGAACTCCTTTACTGTAAGGCCTTTCTTTTCTCTGGCCTTCCTGACTGCAGAGCCGTAATTGTCAATTAAAAATTCATCTGTTTTGAATAAGTCCCTTTCGCTCCTTTCATTAAATTGCCTCAAAGAAGGCTTTTCAATCTTTGCTTTTGGCAAGGAGGGAACCTCAATTTTTGTTCCGTATTTAGAGCAGGCCTCACATACATCAAAAATTGTTCCGTCAATATTTACCGAAACCCTTTTTCCCGCCTCTTTCCCGCAGATCTCGCAATTCATATAACCGCCCTAATTACTAAATTGAAAAAAGAAAAGTAATTTATAGTTAATGCAAAGAACAGTTTTTATGAGATTATACCTTGACTCTAATGTGCTGATTTCTTATCTGCGAAGCGAAATAGACAAAGCATTTAATGTGAGGTTTCAGTCAAGTGAAAAATTTTTTGCTGCATGCGGCCTGCTTAAAACTGAGTTAGTTATTTCACAACTTTTTCTGGTTGAAATAAAGAAAAAAGTGTTTTCAGAGGAAAAAGGTATTAAACAATTATTTGAAGATTTTGGAATAAAAACAACTATAATAAATAATGTTGAAAAAGATAAAGTTCTAAAAATAATGAAAGAAACCGAAATACATTTTGCGGATGCAACACATATCGCAAATGCGGTAGAGTACAACTGTGAGTATATTAGTACAACTGTGAGTATATTATAACATGGAACAAGAAAGACTTTGAAAAAGCAGGAAAAATAATTCCTTGCAAAAACCCGGAAGAGTTTATACAAGGCTTCTAGCTAATTCATCCTTTTCTTTTGCAGTAAGTTCTTTGATTTTCAAACCTTTGAGATTATGCTTTTCTACAAATTTTCTGAGTATTGCTCTATTCTTTTTTATTTCTTCTTCAAAATCGAGTTTGCTTAAGACACCCTTTAAAGGCCTGACTTCCAAATGGTCCTTAAATGCAAGCAAAGCAACTTTTTGGCCGCTGTGAAAGCCTTCACTAGCCCTTAATTCGCTTGGGATTACTATTTGCCCTTTCAAAGTAATTGTTGATGTTCTAATTCCATTCAACATAACAAAACCTTAGTATTACAAGTAATACAAGTAAGAAAACATATTTAAATATAATTATGCTGAAAGCAATAGAAATTATAGGGAATTAGGAGGAAAGAATGTTGGACATTCTTTCCCCAATTCTAAGAGAGTTGGTTGAACTTAGAATAGAATCGGGATAGGCTCACCTTAAACTAAGTTCAATGCTTATATAATTGTTGCTTAAGAAATATATAAATATATCGCGATTTTTAAGGCTTCTGACGATTTTCTTCGCTGTTGGTTCTACATAATTAGGTTTTGTTTTTATTGTTTTTCAAAGTAATTTTTTATTGATTTGGATGGGCACTGCAATAGGCGACCTCTTGGAGAAAAAGGAAATCGAATTAGAAGAGCTTTCAGGCAAGAAATTGGGCATAGACTCATTCAATATTATTTACCAGTTTCTTTCCACTATACGCTCGCAGGAAGGCGAACCATTAATGGACTCGCAGGGCAGGATTACCTCGCACCTCACAGGCTTATTCTACAGGACAGCCAATTTGCTGCAGAAGGAAATAAAGCCTGTCTTTGTATTTGATGGAGAGCCCCACGAGCTCAAGGCAAGCACAAGAGAGGAAAGAAAGAAAGTGAAAGATGAAGCCAAAAAAAAATTAGAGCAAGCAAAAAAGGAAGGCAGAAAAGAAGACATAAAGAAGTACGCACAGCAGACCTCAGTCCTCTCAGAGGAAATGATTGGAGAAGCAAAAAAGCTGATAAAAGCATTAGGCCTTCCAACCATTGACGCTCCAATGGACGGAGAAGCACAGGTTGCAGTAATGGTGGAGAAAGGAGAATGCTTTGGCTGTGTCTCCCAGGATTATGACGCCCTGCTTTATGGGGCTCCATTGCTCTTGCGCAATATTACAGTAACAGGGAGAAGAAAGCTTCCAGGAAAAAACATTTACATTGATGTACTCCCAGAAAAAATTTATTTGAAAGAAACACTGGAGAAGCTGGGCATTGACAGAAGGAAATTAATATGGATTGGAATCCTTGTTGGAACAGACTTCAACGAAAAGTTCCCTAAGATTGGACCGAAAACTGCCTTGGGGTTAGTGAAGAAGTTTGATTCATTTGAAGAAATAATAAAAGAATCAAAGCACGAGCCGGAATTCGATTACAGGGAGATGGAAGAAATTTTCCTGAAGCCTGCTTATTCCCCTGATTTCAGGATTGAATTCAGGCAGCCTGACAGGCAGAAGATAATTGAACTCCTTGTAGAAGAACACAACTTCAGCAGGGAGAGAGTGGAAAACACAATAAACAAGATTTCAGAAAAAATAGAACAGGAAGGAGAACAGTCTTCGCTCAAGAAATGGTTTTAATAAGGGGGGAATTAAATGGCAGAAAATAAAAGAAAAAAAGTAATAATAATGGGCGCAGCAGGAAGGGACTTCCATGACTTCAACATGCACTTCAAGGACAACAAAGAATTTGAAGTAAAAGCATTCACCCAGAACGCAAAGCAGAACTTAGGCGTCCTCTCAAAAAAACCTCACAGGTATTACCCGAAAGAACTTGCCGGAAAGCTCTACAAGAAAGGCATTCCAATTTATTCAGAGAAAATACTGCCAGAACTAATAAAAAAATTTGATATAGAAGAAGTTGTATTCTCTTATTCCGACAACAGCCACGAGCATGTAATGCATAAAGCCTCCCAGGCTCTTGCAGCAGGAGCAAATTTTGTCTTATTAGGAGCAAAAGCAATAATGATTAAATCAAAGAAACCAGTAATTGCAGTGTGCGCTGTAAGGACAGGCTGCGGTAAAAGCCAGACCTCAAGAAGGATTTGCGAGATACTCAAAAAATTGGGGAAGAAGACAGTTGCAATAAGAGAGCCAATGCCTTATGGAGACCTGAGAAAGCAGGTGAGCATCCGCTTTGCGTCCTATAAAGACTTGGAGGAGAATAATTGTACTATAGAGGAAAGAGAGGAATACGAGCCTTACATTGAAGAAGGATTTGTGATTTATGCTGGAGTGGATTACAAAAAAATTTTGCGTTCAGCAGAAAAAGAGGCTCAGGTAATAGTGTGGGACGGAGGCAATAACGAGCTTTCATTCTATAAACCGGATTTGCTGGTTGTAGTAACAGACCCTTTTCGTTTAGGCCATGAAACATTATATCACCCAGGAGAAACAAACCTGTTAATGGCAGATGTTGTTTTAATAAACAAGGTTAATTCTGCCCCGGCAAATTCAGTGAAAAAGCTTGAAGAGAATATTTCCAGGGCAAACCCTAAAGCAAAAATTTTAAAGGCAAGCTCAGTAATTTCCTTGAACCAAAAAATTGAATTGAAGGGAAAAAAGGTTTTATGCGTTGAGGATGGCCCTACTGTCACGCACGGGGGCATGGGCTTTGGGGCAGCATTCACTTTTGCTGAAAACCATAAAGCCAAAATAGTTGACCCAAAGCCTTATGCTGTGGGCAGCATTAAAAATGTTTTTTCTGAGTTCGCTCAATTGGAGAAAGTTCTCCCTGCAATGGGCTACAGCAAAGGGCAATTAAAAGAATTAGAAAAAACAATTAATGCAGTGCCCTGCGATTTAGTGCTTGCAGGCACCCCAATAGACCTGGCGAAAATTGTAAAGACAAACAAGAGGGTCATCCGAGTGAAATACGCCCTAGGAAAAGAGGTTGACTTAGAATTAAAAAAATTAATCCAGGAAACATTAAAGAAGAAAAAATAAAATTAAAAGAAAACCTTTATAAAGAGGAAAGGCGTTAATTATAATTGGTTTTTGGGATAAAAAAACCAAAACATATTTAAACAATTAATTATACATTAATAGGTAAGGGAGAAAAAAAGGAGCAAGATACAATGGCTTACGCAGAAGAAGCAGGAGCAGAAGCAATGCCTCCTGAATACTACAGCGGGGGAGGCGGAGTCACCTCAAAAATAAAAAATAACCTTGAAGGCATTGTGCCGCTAATTCTGATAATAATAATTGTTGCATTTATAGGAGACGCTTTAGGCTTCTGGGAGATCCCATTCATAAGCTCGCAGAAGCCAGTAAGCATGCTGATTATAGGAGCGCCATCTTACGATACTCAAGTTACATTAAACAACATCAAAAACATTGTAAGATACCAGCAGAGAGACCCAGCGCAATTCACAGTAAACCCTGAAGAGGTATTAGCCCAATACGATATAGTAATGCTAGACCAGCACACCCAGGCAAACAAAGAAATATCAATACAATTAGGGGACGCAATAAAAAAGTATGTCAACAAGGGCGGAAAATTCATTCTAGTAATGGACTCAGGCATAAGAGAGAAAGGAGCATACGAGGTAATAGGCTGGGGGGCCACAATAGGAGACATAGTGCCAGTGGCATGCACTCCCACAGGAGAAACAAATGAACCATCATGCACCCAGCTCATAAGAGTATTAGGCGTCCTTAAAAGAGACAAGTTCGACCACCCTATAATGAAATACATAGAGCAAGCTCCACCTCAAGGAGAAGGCCAGGTATTGTTTGAGACATTCCCAGTGGAAATAACAGGAGACCAACTGGCTTACATTGAAAGAACAGGGGTCAGCGGAGACTGGTATCCGGGAATAGTGGAAAAAAAGTTATACATAGGGAAAAGCATTTACTTTAATTACGATCCAGGAAAGACTCCAGGAATATTCGAGAGGACAATAAAATACCTTGTAGGCAAAAGCTAAAGCAAAAAGAACAGAAATGCTCAACAATTAAAATCAAAATTACAATCAATTGGAGGTGTAATTTAAGATGGCAACAAACGCAGACGAAAACACAATCTTCATAGGAAAAAAAGGAACAATGGCATATGTTCTTGCAGTGGTAACACAAATAAACAACGGAGCAAAAGAAATTCTCATAAAAGCAAGGGGAAAAGCAATAAGCAGGGCAGTGGACGTAGCAGAAATAGTCAAAAACAAGTTTGTGACAGACCTCAAGATTGCAAGAATAGGCATTTCCACAGAAGAGATACACTCAGAGGAAGGCAACCCACTCAAGGTGTCAGCCATAGAAATATCCATGAAAAAATGAGTTATATAGAAGAGAACCCTTTCGGGTTCTTGCCTTTAATTTTTTAAACTAATTCTGGCTTTGGGCCTTCATAGCCCGAAAACGATAGGTTTTTAAATATCATGATACTATCATGATACAGCATGAATGCTCATGATGAATTCATTGAGTTATTAAAAAGCAAGGAGCTTATTGAGAAGGTAAGCCCTAAATTCAATGAACTCACCCTTGACATTCAGCAAGTGTTTGAGCACAGCAAAAACCCTTTGCTTTTTGGGGCACTGCTCTTCAAGTTGGCTGAAGAGAGAGACAAGACAAACAAGCTCTTAGAGCAACTGAACGACAAGTACGACAAAATAATGTTTGAATTAAAAACCAAGACTTTGGGTGAATCTGTTGATCAAACTCCTCGAATAGAGCAAAAATTAGCAGTAGGGGCAAATAAAATTGTTTTACTGCCTGAACAGGACCAGAAAATTTTAAGGTTGATAGAAGAAAAAGGGCCTTCAAGCGCTGAAGCAGTCCAGTCAATGCTTTCCTATAAAGGAAAGAATGCTGCGTGCCAGCGCCTAAATAAATTGTCCAGAGAAGGATTGCTCAGGAAAATACAGTCAGGAAAAAAAGTCCTGTTTTTCGTGCAGAAGTAATGCTTTCAAAATTACAGCCTTGCAGGAAATAAAGCCTCCTTACACAACGGGCCGCCATTAAGCTTGCTTTTTTTTTCCCCCACCAAATCCAATGCTTGGTGGCCGGCCTATAATTTTTATTGACGGCAAAAAATTGCCTCCTTTGCCTCAATACCCAAAACGCAGAATTCGTTCAAGAGCGCTTTGGTTTGCAAAAACCAAGGCCTGCTCTTCTAATTTTTTGTTTTTTGTCTTTTACCCATTGTCTGAAAAGCAAAATATTTAAAAAGTGGTATGTAAATTATAATAATTATGCTACCACAATTTGTAAATAGAGAAGAAGAATTAAAATTTCTAGAAAGGCTTCATAAGAAAAGAGGCTTCAAACTATTTGTCCTTTATGGGAGAAGAAGAATTGGAAAAACGGACTTATTAAAACATTTTTTGGAGAACAAAAAAGGGGTTTATATTCTTGCCACAGAAGAAAATTTGACGGAGAATATAAAAGAATTCAAAAACAAATTTTACGAGTTGACAGGCAAGGATTATTTTCTGAAAATTGAAGAAAAAAGCTTCTATGATTTGTTCAAGTATTTAGCAGAGGAAATTAAAAACAAGAAGGCTGTTATAGTTATAGACGAATTCCCTTATATGCTAAATTTAAATAAAGGCTTGCTTTCGACATTTCAGAAAATCACAGATGAATTATTCAGAAACAGCGAGATAATGTTAGTCTTGTGCGGTTCTTCTTTATCGATAATGGAAAATGATGTTTTGGGTTACAGGAGCCCTCTTTATGGGAGGGATATTAATTACTGGAAGCTTCTGCCTTTTGATTTCAGGGTAGTTTATGATTTAGTTGGCAGAATAGAAAAGGCCATGAAGGTTTATTTCGTTTTTGGAAATGTTCCATATTACCTTAAGTTCTACAACAAAAAAGAAGATTTGTTTGGGAACATAAAAAATAATTTTTTGGTAAAGGGATTAAATTTGTATGATGAGCCTTTAGTCCTGCTAAGACAAGAGTTTAAGGAGTCTAGGACATACAGGCTGATTTTGAAATACATCTCTTTAGGATATAAGACTATAGGCAAGTTATGTTCTGTTACAGGAATGGATAAAAGCAATATTATGAAATATCTTTCGACCCTTGAAGAAACAAATATTATAAAGCACATTCTACCTTTCGGCATGAAGAGAAAAGGCTATTATGAGATTATTGATCCTTTCTTTAGGTTTTGGTTTAAGTTTGTTTATCCAAATAAAGACAAGCTTGAAATAGGGAATATTAAAGACGTTGAAGAACCCATAAAGAAAGAGATAAATTCTATTTTTGGGATATCTTTTGAATACTTAATTGAAGATTTAATCAATCATAAATTTTTTGTAGAGTTTTCTGTGTTTTCAAAGGTTTATAAATGGTGGCATAAAGACATAGAAATTGACATTATTGCTCTAAATGAGCAAAGCAAAGAAATAATTTTTGTGGAATGCAAATGGCAGGAAAAAGTTAATGCGGAAAAGATTGTAAAAGAATTGGCTGAAAAGTCAATGCATGTTAACTGGCATAACAATGAAAGAAAGGAATGCTATGCAGTATTTGCAAAAAGCTTCAGTAAAAAAATCAGAAATCATGAAAACAAAAAAGTTTATTGCTTTGGCTTAAAGGACATTGAAAGGATTCTCAAGAGATAGGAAAGCCGCCTTTCTAATTCTTTTAATTTTTCGGGTATAAAACTAATAGATATGCGCTTGAACCCAGAACATTGTTGAACCAAGCAAACATTAAATCGTCTTCTTTAATTTTATGATGCTTTCCGTCTTTCGGGTCATTATACCAGAACCTTCCTTTCTCGTGTTTTTTCAGGAATTTTATTATGTCAAACTTTGCAGGCTTCCTGATTTCTGCTTTTCCTTTTGCTAGTTTTTTATTGTAAGAATAACATTCTACTCTGAATCCTAAACTTCGAGCAAAATCAGCCAGCTTTATTGTTCTAATGCCATAACTCTTGATGCCCCCAATTTTTCTAATGATTTCACTTGAAGAAACATCCTTGCCAAAATACTGGAGAACCATCCTTAAAGCAGTAACCCCACAAGTCAATTTATCCTGTTTTAATAAAGGAACAGAAAGCTTTCTCATAAAATTTCTCATCTTACAATTTAAACTGGTTTATAACCCAAAATCTTTTTTGCTTTGGAGAGGTCTGCATCTTTTGATGCATCTAAAATTGTGAATGATTCGTACCATAATTTTTTGTTTGTTGTTATTGATGCTTCAATGGCTTGCAGTACATTTTCTATTTTTACTTGAATTCCCAGAAATGGCTTGTATTCTCCCCTCTTCCTTGTAGGGCCAATCCTTAGAATTATTACCTCAAATTTTTTCATCATACCGTAATTTGCAAGAATCTGTTCCGCAATAACCTTGCTCGTTGAATAAGCAATATCACAGTCCCTGCAATTCAAGTCTTCGGCTTTAACGTGCTGGGTTACAATTGGGTTTGATTCCTTTATTGGCTTCACGAAAGGGATTCCTTTTTCTATGCCATAATAAGTCGTTGAACTCGTAAAAATTAAGCGTTTTATTTTATTTTCCAATGCAGCTTGGGCAACATTAAATGTTCCTTGGCAGTTCACCTGAAAATAATCAGAAAAGGTTTTATCTTCAAATGGACCCCTTATTGCCGCAAGATGTACAACAATATCACAGCCTTTCATTACCTCATTTAATTCATTATGATTTAAAATGTCTTTTCCTTCAGCCAAATCATATTTTACGATTTCATGCTTTCCAGACAAATGATTGACTAATTCGCTTCCAATGAAGCCAGAACTTCCAGTTATAAGGATTTTCATAGCATCATTTTAATTTTTTAACAAAACCATTTTTAATTTCTTTCTCGCATTTTGTGTGTGGATTTAAAATGGCTATTGAGATAAGCGAGAGAAGCGCAGTAATCGGAAGGAATTTAGGAGACATAGAGAAGTACGGAGAGAAAGGAACAGCATACATTGGAAAGGTTGTAATGAGTTCAGGCGAAAGGCCTGTTTTAGGAAGAAAAGTTTTGATGGATCTTGCAAGGCCTCATGTGATTTTGATTTGCGGAAAACGCGGTTCGGGAAAATCGTTCAGCATGGCTGTAGTGGTAGAAGAGTTCGCCCGCCAGCCAGAACACATAAAAAAGAGAATTTCATGCATTGTGATTGATACTGTGGGAATATTCTGGACTTTAAAGATTGCTAACAGGGAGGACAAAGGCGAATTGTTCAATTGGAATTTGGAGCCGCAAGGAACTGAATGCAGGGTTTTAGTTCCTGAGGGAAGGATTTCTTTCTATAAAGAGAAAGGCATTCCTGTTGACGGAAGCTTCAAGTTAAAGGCCTCAGAATTAGAGGAAGAGGAATGGCTTGCATTATTCAATTTGACGTGGAAGGAAGAGGAAGGAATTCTGCTTTCCCGCGCAGTGAATTTAATGAAGGAAAAGAAAGGTTCAATGTACGACCTCAAGGATTTAATTGAATTGATTGAAAAGGACACTGAGGCAGAAAAGAAGACAAGGCAGGCAGTAATTGGAAGAATCAAAGTAGCAAAATCCTGGGGCCTCTTTGATAAGGAAGGCTCAAAAATAAAGGAATTGGCTGAACCCGGAAAAGTAACAGTAATTGATGTGAGCTCTTACAGGCAGGCTATTGGCTCAGAGGGGGTGAAAGACATTATTGTTGCATTGCTTGCAAAAAAATTGTTTGAGGAGAGAATGCTTTACAGGAAAGAAGAGGAAGTGAAACTCATAAAAGGAATGAAGAGGGAGTCAGCAATGCCTATTGTGTGGCTCATGATAGATGAAGCCCACATGTTCATGCCCAAAGACGAGGGCAGCATTGCATTGAAGGCACTGCTTGAATGGGTGAGGGTTGGAAGGCAGCCAGGCCTTTCTCTTTTGCTTGCAACACAAAGGCCTAACAAACTTCACCCTGACTGCATAAGCCAGTGCGATTTGTTTTTAAGCCATAGATTGACTTCTCAGCCTGACATTGAGGCTGTAAGCCAGCTCAGGCCTTCCTACATGCATCAGGCCTTCGATAGGTACTTTGAGGAAATGCCGAGGAGCACAGGCTTTGCGTTAATTTTGGATGACAATACAGAGAACCTGTGGATGATTAAAATGAGGCCAAGGATGTCTTGGGACGGGGGAGTGACAGCAACTGCCTTCACTGAATAAAAAAATTATTTTTTTACAGAATATTTTCCCATTATATATTTTGCTCCAAATTCACTTACAGAAGCTACTTTTAATGATTTTCCATGGTCTTCAATAAAACCTTTATTTTTTAAGTATTTTAAAATTTTTTTGAATTCAATCTTTTTGTTGTATTGTTTCTGCAGCTCTTCAAACCTTATCTTATTTTTAATCAAGTAAATGTTTTTGTAAGAATTCTTTATTATTGATTTGCTGTACATTTCAACTAGAACTCTGTCTTCAATAGGAATTATCTTATCTTTATTCAACATTAGAAACCAACTCTCTTCAAAAAGAACAAGATTAACAAAAATTAATTAAATCTTTTTAACAGGCAATAAACGAATAAAAAATTAAATAATATTTAATTATACAGCAATTAATATATGTTTATATATCTTTTGCTGTATATTTTCTTTTTATGCGGAGAAGACCTATTACAATTGTCTCTTCAATCACTAAATGCCTGGAGGATAATACAGGAGTTGCTTTGCCTCCAACCAAGATTGCACAGCTTAGCGGATTGAATTATCAGGCATGCAATGCCTATCTGGGCTTAATTAAAAAGATTCAGGAAATGCCAAGAATGGAATCAATAAAAACACACAAAGGGGAAATGTTCAAAATAGAAATGACTGCCCTCCCTCTAAAAGAGCAGAAAGCAATATTGAAAGAAGAATTCAATATGAACTATTCAAAAACAGACGAAATATACATTGCATTGCTGGAAGAAAATGCGTTTAGCCCCAAAACAGCTGTTAAAGCAAAAATGAACCCAATAATAAAGAAGGGATTAAAATTCAAGCACTTGAAGCAAACAAAAGACAAAAAAGTTTACTTGACTAAAACAGGAAGGATAATTGCAAAGGGAGCAAAGGAATTGTTTTCTGAAAATTAATTTTCTGGAATCTTTTTTGAAGCTTATTCTTCGCTGTAGTTGCCGTCCATTTGTTTTGCCAGCCTGTCTAGGCGCCTGATGACTGCATTGTCTGCTTCAATCTGCAGTTCCTTCTCCGAGCGCATTGTGATTTTCAGGACCTCACTTTCAAGCCTGAAATTCCTCTGGTTTGTCTTTGAATCCAGGTAATTAAAAAGCTGCCTGACCTTTGCCTGGGGAACCAAAATGCTTTGAGCGCTCTTGTCCAAGCCAACCTCTCTTGCAATGTCCTCCAATTTTATTACTCCAACGAATTCAGGCTTAAATGAAATGGAATTAATTGAAAATAAAGGTAGGGCAGCTTCAATGAAGTCAATTGAATGGTCTAAATTCTTGAATAAATAATTCCTTGAGTTCCTGAAGTTCTCAATGAAGAGGTTTGCCCTCAAGGCTTTCTCGTCATTAGCCTTCATTGAATCCATTATCTTTGAATAACTGGATTCAAGCTTCTTGTAGAGAGAAAGAATTTTCCTTTCATTTATTTCTTTTATTAGAACCTTGCTTAAGGCAGGATTGTCTTCTGCTGATTTCTCCAGTGAAAGCATTTTCTCGTACAAGGAAGAAAGATTCCTGTTCAATTCCTCTGCTGCCCCAAAAGCATTCAAAACCCTGTGCAGTTCGAGCTCTAACTGCTTTACCTCATTAATTGCCTTTGTTTTATTCTCTTCAGCCATTATGCCCCACCAATAAAAAGAGGAGAGCAAAAAAATTTAATCCTTCGCTTTTTTTTCAGTTTTGGGCCCAGTGAATGTAAATCTTGTTGTCAGCAGAGTAAACCTTATCCAGCCCATAGAATTCTATTGCCTTCTCTGAAGGCTTGTTGTCCAGAATCTTCTCGTAAATTATGTCAGAATAATTTATCACAAAATCAATCTTGTATTTCTTCAGCACATTGTAATCAGAATTCTTGAGGAAATAATAGGCGTCAGCGAGCTTTCCTTCATCTGCGTACTCCACCCATAAATCAGCTAAAACCTTTCTCTGCGAAAAGAATGTAACAGAATGCCCAAGCCAGGGGTCTGAAAGAATCCGTGCGTCAGTGGAAGAATTCTCTTTCAAGTAATTGAATGCGCCCAATTCCCTTGAAGATAAAACAAAATTTGGAATTAAAAGCAGAGAAAGGAATGCGCCGATCAGCATTACTGTAAGGAAAATTCTCCGGTCGAAAATTTTATCTTTTTCTATTACTGCAATTAAAAAGAAGGCAATTACCACGGCAACAGGCACATCAAATCGCGAGGTAAGAAGGGCCTGCAGAATGAAGCCAACAATAATTCCCAAAAACAATTTGCTCTTATAAGAAAAAATGAATTCAGGCTTCCTGTAAAAGGCTATTGCCCCAGAAATAAAAAACACTGCAAAGAAAAAGAGAAGTATTCCGTGAGAGGACAAAACAACATTGATTGGATAATTAATCATATAACCCCAGTCCGAAGGCCTTATCTCCACAGGCAGGCCGAAGGCCAGAAGATTCTCAAAGAAGAGCAGGAACACAATAATAAAGCCAATAACAAAGGCTTGAATGAGGGGCTTCCACTCGATTTTCCTTGCAAGGAAAACGTAAAGGAAGAAGAAAATTAAAAGCAGAGGGAACTGAATGAAAGAGGCAAAGCCCAGGAAGAATCCTGAAAGAAGGAAACTGCGCTTTTTGACCAAACAGGCGAGAGCCACGAAAAGCATTGCCAATGCAATCATGTGCCTTGGGGTTATGACAGCAAAAGAAAAAATAATTGAACTAGACCAAATCAAAAAGAGTGCAATTGACGCAAGCTTTCTATCAAATTTCAGTGCACTGCACAGATAGAAAACAGAAAAAACAAAGAAAATGTTCGAGAGGGCAATAATCAAGGCAAACAAGGGCTGCCCCTGCAGTCCAGTGAGCCAGGACATTCCAGCGTTTGCCAGGAAATAGCCTGGAATAAAAGCAAAGCCCCTTCCAAGATAACTCAATTCATCAATCTTTGGGATTGAAAAATTTTCTGCTATTGCAGCTGACTCTCTTTCATAGTAATTGTTATAAAAAGTGAAATGGCTTGGAGTGAAGAAATGGAACATCAAAGAGAAAAAAACCAGGAAGAGGATTGCAAAAACCTCAACCAGGTTTAATGAGAAGAATCTCATTTTCCTGCCAAAAGAAAAATTCTTCCTGAAAAAGAATGCAATCAATAAAAGTTCAATTAAAAACAAGACAACAAAAGAGGTCAGGTTCAGGAAGCCTATTGCATTCAGCGCAAAACCATTGAAGATGAGCAAGATGAGAAAAAAAGCAATTGAAAGAGAAATTTTTTCTGCAAAATGAGTCTTGGAGAAAACAAAAAAAGAGAAGACAAACAAAGCAAGCACAATTATAAGCACGCCTGCAACCAAATTCATTGAGGGCTTTGGCTGGAATTCAATAGATTTTTCTGCTGTAATGCCATCATAAGAAATTTTAACTGAATTGAGGCCTTCGAAGAGAGCAATTTTCTCCTTAAACTCATTTTTTCCTTCAGGAGGAATGAACTGGTGGTCTAAAATCCCATTAACAAAAATCTTTACAGGCATTGCCTGCGTTGAATACTGAGTTAAAGAGAATTCAATTGAATCCTCATTCAAGGAAATGATTTTTATTTCAGGCGCAAGGCTTCCTGGCAATTCCTTCTTTTCAAGGTGGAAAAAGAGTTTTTCCTGGCCTGCATTGATTTCAATTAGGTTCATCCCCTCGTTCAATTCGCCTGAACTGAAGCAGTACTGCATTGATTCTTTTTCCTTGTACAATTCTATTTTGTCTTTTACCATTGTTTTGCTGCCATTAAAGGCATTCACTTCGATTGTTTTCTTGTTCGGGAAAAACAATGGGTTGAATTCCAAGGCAAAGCAGGCCTGTGAATCTGGAGAGACAATTTTGGTGTAAGAATCCAGTGAAACTGACAGCGAAGCTTCCTGGACTGCAAGGGTGTGCCAGTGCTGGGAGGCAATTACTGCCATGAGAAAAAACAGGAAAAGCAGCACAAAGAATTTCAGCTCACTGGGCATTCTCATAATAGAAATTGCATTCGAGCAGTTTAAAAGCAATACTGGCAGGAAATTATTTAATGGAAACCAAAATAAAAAATTTGCTGCTGTTAAGCCCGGCTTTCATTGCCCTTCTCCTTATTTCTTTTTCTTTCAGTCCAATCCTTAATCTCGTGTACGGCATTATAAGGGACTTGTACGGGGGCATTTCCTTGGGCAAAACAATTTTAATATTCCTCTTTTTTATGGTAAACCCAATTATTAGCATTGCATTCATAAAGTCAGGATTGAGCAGGAAAATTCAAAGAAAAGACAAGATTTTCTTGTGCGTTTTCATCTTGATTGCAGTCATAGGCTTCTGGGCAGGCCTCCAAATGTTCAATGACTTCTCAGTCCAATTCAAGTCAAAAGGCCCTTTCGCCACAATACTGCCTAATCCAGTTGTAAACTGGGAGGCCTCAAGGCTTACCCACAACCATTTCCCTAAAATTTCAATTTACTACCTTGAAAATATTACAGGAATAAATTTAGGCAATAAATTTGATGACGGAAAACCATGGTATGAGCTCTTCCCGAACGCAGATGCCTGGGCAGCATTTTTTTCTGCAGTGCTTGCACTGCTCTTAATTTTTGGAACCCTGCACTTGAATTCCAGGGCGCATAAAATCAAGGCCTTTGATTACCTTTTGTTTCTGGCTGCAGAAATAGGATTCATAATTCACATAATAGACGGGGGCATTGCCTCAGGGCTTGATACAATTACAGCCTTCTTTTTCCTGCTCTACATTTCAAGGACTGCAATCAAATTCAAGGACAAGAGAATTGAATTCATTTTCCCCCTTCTTTCACTCTCCTTCCTTATTTACCCCGCAATTCTTTTCGGTTTTGAGCTGGAGGCTAACGTAATTGCAACCCCAGTAATTTTAAGCCTGGGCCTCCTTTACTATTTCTTTAAGTCCATCAAGGCAGGCATACTGGAATTCAAGTGGTTTAATGCACTGCTTTTCCTGCTTTTACTGCTGTCCTTGTATTTAACCCAAATAAATGTAATAAACTTCGGTTACGGCAGGAGCGTATCAGACCTTTCCAAGGAACAGCTGCCTTCAAGCGCTGCAGAAGGAGGAGGCCTTTATGTTTACGGCCTTCCAAGGGAAATGACATTGCAGGAATTTAATTCAGCAATAAAAAATTACGGTGAAATAATTGAATCAGACAAGGTTGGCTGGGTTGCTTATGCAAGAATAAAGCCTTTCAGGCCTTTCAGGACAGGAGAACTGCAAGATTACTTCAACAAAAAATTCCCTTCGGAAACCTACCTGTACGTTGAAGAAAACATTCCCTTAAACCAGGTTAATTCTTTTACGATTTACTGGTTTGAAGACGTTAATTCACAAAAATTTTTAGGCAACCAGTTCCTGGGCATAAGCGTTGAAAGCATTAAAGACAACCTTAAAGACAAGACAACAGACATAATAATAAAAGCAAAAACAGACCAGACATGGCAGATGCTCTCCATCCTCACAGAAATAAGAGAGAAAGGCTTTAACGGCAAAATCCTCCTAGCAAAAAAATCTTAGAAAAAAATAGTTGGGCCCGGCGAGAATCGAACTCGCTGCCTACACCGTGTGAAGGTGTCGTCATACCAATAGACCACGGGCCCCTTCAAGGTAAAATAATTTAAATAAGAAAAATTATTATTATGTTAAGATTGAATCAAAGGATTGAAATGCACAAAACAAAATATTACACAATAAAACCCAAAAATTTTTTCAGAGAAGCAGAAAAAAGAATCTTGAGATTAGAAAAAAGGTATACCTCAAGATCAAGACCGCTTGACATTGAAAAAGCTTGGATGAACCCAAAGATTGGGCAAAGAATTTACGCACATTTTGAGAGAAGATTTTTTGCTGGAGTGCCAGAAAGGAAACTTTTGATTGGATTGCTGGGCAATTATGCTTCAGCACGAATAGAAAACAAGAGAAAAATAATAAAAAACTGCATAATAAAACTGTCCGAAACAAAAAGAATTCCTTTAGGAAAGGCAGCAGGGGAATTAATAAGATTATTTAACTTAATTGAAAAAAAACGCCACGAATATGATTCCTTTCACAAAAACTTAGAGGTAAAAGGAACAAAACCATTAATTGAACCTTCGCTTGGAGATTCTTACGCTCACTGGTCTTTCGGGTTATTTGCAAGAAACGGATTAATTTTAATAGAACTTAAAAAAGAATTGGCTAGAATAAAATTCAACGAAGAATTCAGTCGTCGCCGATCATCTTCTTGAAGTCAGGCAGCCTTGCTGTTATTACAACTTCCCCTGAGGCTATGCCTGAAAGCAGGGTGCCATTGATTGTCTCATTGCCTCCGCCGAAGAGGAGCACGTGAAAGTCGCCAGTGAATTCCTCTTCTTTTCTCACAAACTTTCCTGAAGCGCCATTCAATGAATACTCTCTCTCAATGTGCTTGCCCCTGTACTCTGAGCCAAGAAAATAGTTTATCTCAAAGTCTTTTATTTTCCCCTGAGCTCCAATTAATAGGGCGTAATTCACCTTGTTCTCCCCCAAGGCCTTTCCTGAGGCCTGAGACTATTTCCTCTCCGTCCTCGAAAATTAATTTCAGTTGATTGATTTTCTCCCTCATCGTTTATTGCCCCCCTTAAATTAATAATAAAAGCAAAACAAAAATAAATATTGCGAAAAAAGCTCTATCAAAGCATGGACAAGATTAGTGAAACAGAGGCAATTATCAGGCCGCCTGAAATGATCCAACACATTATATTCATTTTTGTTCCGTTAACATAAGGTCCCATCAATTTCTTGTTGTTGATGAGATAGAGCATTAAAATCAATACAATTGGAAGCAGGATTCCGTTCAATACCTGAGACCAGTACATTATTGAAATCAAGGGAATGTTTGGAATTAATATCAACCCAGCTCCAACCAAAATCATTGCAGTGAACAAGGAATAGAATTGTGGGGCCTCCCTGATTTTCTTGTTCACCCCTGACTCAAAGCCGAAGCCCTCGCAAACATAATAAGCTGTGGCCAAAGGAAGGATTGCAGCAGCAAAAACTGAGGCAGCAAGAAGGCCTAAAGCAAACAGGGAAGAAGCATAATTGCCTGCAAGAGGCCCTAAAGCCTTTGCTGCATTCTCTGCTGAATCAATCCTTATTCCATGAGGATGCAGTACAGTTGCAGTCGTCACAATAATGAAAAGCATTATAATGACAGTAACAATTGAACCCAAAATTACGTCCATTCTAGAGAAATGCAATTCCTCTGGCTTAATGCCTTTCTCTGCGATTGAGGCCTGAAGATAGAACTGCATCCAAGGCGCAATAGTTGCCCCAATCAATCCTACAATAATCATCAAATAAGAGGAATCAATTTGAATTGATGGGTTTACTACAGCCTTTCCAACTTCAAGCCAGTCAGGCTGAATCATCAGCCCTGCAATAATATAAGCAAAATAGAATAATACAGCAAAAAGAAATGCCTTCTCAACATTCTTGTATGTTCCCCTTACAATCAAAAGCCAGACAAATAATGCCCCCAAAGGAACCGCAATAAATTTTGTTATTCCAAACAATTCCGAGGCAGCAGCAATCCCAGCGAATTCAGCTACAGTATTAGTAAGATTAGTGAAAAACAATGCTGCCATAACAAAAAAAGTTATTCTTAAGCCGAAGTTCTCCCTTATCAAATCAGCAAGGCCTTTCCCTGTGACAATGCCCATCCTTGCATTCATTTCCTGGACCACAACAAGAATTACCGCAATAGGAATCATTGTCCACAACAAGGAGTAACCGAAATGCGCTCCGGCAATGCTGTAAGTCGCAATGCCCCCAGCATCATTGTCCACAGCGCTTGTAATAATTCCAGGGCCCAAAACACCAAAAAAAATCAGCAATTGAATTTTAAACTTCCTAATTTTTTCAAGCAATCTGCTCTCCCCCTCTCTTTGCCTGCTTAATCCTTCTCCTAATCTTTTGCTTCCTAAACTTGTGCGGAATCATTTTATTGAATACGTCATCTATTGTAATTACCCCGGCAAGTTTTCCTTCAGCATCAGTTACAGGCAGGGAAAGCAGCCTGTACTTGCTGAAAATCTTTGCAACTTCTTCAAATTTTGAATTAGTGTGAACGCTGATAATTTTGTCGTTCATCAATTCAAATGCCTTCCTTGAAGGCTTTGCAATGACAAGATTCCTTAAAGGCAGAACGCCAAGCAATTTCTCCCTTTCATCCACAACATAAATATGGGAGAACTCCTGGGGCTCACGGACAGTCCTCCTGACGTGGTCTAACACCTCTTTTACACTAAAATTCTTGGGCACAACAACAAAATTGAAGGTCATAATTTTTCCTGCAGACTTTCTGGGCATTTCAAGCATTTTCCTTATTTCCCTTTGTGAGCCCTCATCAAGCATGCCGAGAATTTCATTCCCTTTCTCCCTTGAAACAAAGCCGAAGAACTGGACTATTTCATCAGCCTCCATTTCCTGCACAATCTTTGCAATATTATGAGGCTTCATTTCATGGACAACAGATTTCAACACCTCAGGCTTTGACTCTGCAAGAGTGTCTGCTGCAATGCTTTCATCCAGAGAATTAAAAACCAAAGCCCTTTCCCTGTGGGACAGTTCAGTAAGAAAATCAGCGATGTCTGCAGGATGGCTCTTTGAAATCTTCGCCCTAGAAATATTCAATTGAAGGTTCTGTGAAGGAGTAACATTCAAAGGCTGGACATTGCCCCAAGGCAGAATTTTTTCACTCATCCTGTAAGTTAAAGGCAAAAACAGTTTCTCCAAACCAAGGCGCCTCAAGATCGCCCTGTTGCCTATGTCAACGCTTGAAACGCAAAGCTTCCCCCCGACCTTGGAAAGGATTACATCATTCACCCTCACAACCTTTAAGCCGTCAACATCAATTAATTGCTTGTCCAAAAGAATCTCAGAAACCAGAAGGTCTGAGTCATTCAGAGCCTCAAAGTCTATTTCATTCAATGGCTTGTTCAAATAAATGCAGTACTCTATTGATTCAATGAATCTCCAGTTAACCTTCATTTTTTTGCCGTTTGTCTTTACAGCAAGCGCAATCACCTCAGCCAATTCCTGCCCGTCAGCAATAACCAGGTCATTTAATACTCCAAGCTTTTTTTCATTGCAGTCAAAAACAGTCTTTCCCTGCAGGTGACTGAAATAAATCGCTTTAGGCATTCCCATCACAAAAAACAAAAAACTTGAACCAAAAAAATAAGGTGGAAGAATTATTTAATGCTTTCCCTCTGCCCCTTTCTCTTTTTAAAAAAAAGAGAAAGTGGTAAGTTGCCCCAAAGAGAAAAAGAAAGGTTTAAATTTAAAGCAAAACACATATATCATAAATTAAAAATGGATAAAAGGTTTTCTTATAAACATAGAAAAAAAGGAAATGTTGTAAGGCCCATAATCCCGATTAAAGTTGCCGGAAAGGGATTTAGGCCGGAATGGCTTATAGGGCAAGGGAGAATTGATTTAGGGAGGAGAAAATGGAAAAACCAAAGAATTAGGCTTGGACTTAAGAGAAGGAGCTTCGACCCCAAAGAAAGAATTATTATAAGTAGGGGTAGAAGAATAACCACGACAAGAAGGCTCCTCGGGCACATGGAAAGAATCGAAAGAATTCAGGCTGAAATAGCAGAAGCAAACAGAAAACATTTTTTTGAAAAGTTTGACCTCACAGTGGATGACTTGAAAACGAGAAAAAATAAAATTCCTAATTTTTCATTAAATGATGCAATTGAGGAATCAAAAAAATGCATAGGGCTTTCAGAGAAAGCCTTAATAGTTGCAAAAGCAAAAAACGACAAAATATTAAAGAGGGACGCCAAAATCAGGTTAAGGCAAGCAAAGAAAGCCCTCAAGCATGCCATGAAAATATTAAATCAGAGAAAAGGGCAGGCAAAGAAAGCGGGCTGATTTTCGTATACATTCATGCCCATCAAAAAGGTTTATAAACATTTATATCCATCAATAAATATACTGTTTTTATTTTAAACAAAAAAATTAATTGAGATAAAATTAAGGAGGTATAAATTATGGCTCAGGCAGACCAGATGGCGCAACAGCCGGTAATCTTCTTAACAGAAGGAACAAAGAGGACAAGAGGCAGGGACGCGCAAAGAATAAACATTCTAATTGCAAAGGCAGTAGCCAATGCAGTTAAATCCACTTTAGGCCCAAAAGGAATGGACAAAATGATTGTGGACGAATTAGGTGATGTCACAATCTCCAATGACGGGGCAACTATATTGGATGAAATGAGCATCGACCATCCAGTAGGAAAAATGCTTGTTGAGGTAGCAAAAACACAAGACAACGAAGTAGGAGACGGAACAACTACTGTGGTGGTAATAGCAGGAGGCTTACTGCAGAAGGCAGAAAGAATGCTTGATGATGACATCCACCCAAGCATTATAATTAATGGATACAGGATGGCAGCAAAGAAAGCAAAAGAATTATTCGAACAAGTTGCTGACCCTGTAACGTTCAAAGACTTTAAGACTTTGAAGGATATTGCAATGACTTCAATGACAGGCAAGGCAGCAGAAGCCTGCGCTGAATTGGCTGATTTAGTCATAGATGCAATAAAGACTGTTGCAACAGAAGAGAACGGCAAGACAGTTATAGACAGGGACTCAATAAAACTAGAGAAAAAAGAAGGCGGAAGCTTGGCTGAATCACAATTAATTAAAGGACTAGTAATAGATAAGGAGGTTGTCTCTGAATCAATGCCACAAAAAACAGAGAACGCAAAAATTGCATTAATTGACGCAGCATTAGAAATAAAAGAAACAGAGACAGAGGCAAAAATTCAGATTACCTCCCCAGACCAATTGCAGGCATTCCTAGACCAAGAGGAAGGAATGCTGAAAGGAATGGTAGAAAAAATAAAGAAGTCAGGCGCAAATGTTGTGTTATGCCAGAAAGGAATAGATGACTTGGCACAGCATTTCCTTGCAAAAGAAGGCATTCTTGCAGCAAGAAGAGTGAAGAAATCTGACATGGACTTATTGGCTAAAGCAACAGGCGGAAAGGTTATCTCAAGAATTGACGACATAAGCAAAGCAGACCTAGGCTTTGCTGAAAGGGTTGTAAGCAAAAAGATTGCAACAGAAGACATGCTCTTCATTGAAGGATGCAAGAACCCCAAAGCAGTCACAATATTCATCAGGGGAGGCTCAGAGCATGTAATAGACGAAGCAGAAAGGGCAGTAAATGACGCATTAGGATCAGTAATTGCCTCAATAAAGAACGGAAAAGTTGTTTCAGGAGGAGGCTCTTCAGACATTGACGTTGCAATAAAGCTCAGAGAATACAGCAAGACAATTGGAGGCAGAGAGCAGTTGGCAATAGAAGCATTCGCTGACACTTTAGAGATAATCCCAAGAACTTTAGCTGAAACAGCAGGAATGGACCCAATTGATACATTAGTGAGTTTGAGGGCAGCCCACGCAAAAAAGGACGGCAAATACATTGGAGTTAACGTCTACAAGGCGCAGTTGACCAACATGAAGGAAGGCAAAGTAATAGAGCCTTTGAGCGTGAAAACACAGGCAATAACCTCAGCCTCAGAGGTAACAGAAATGATCCTGAGAATAGACGACATAATTGCAGGCCAAAGCAAAGGCCCTTCAATGCCACCAGGCGGAGGAATGCCGCCAGGCATGGGCGGAATGGGCGGAGAAGAATACTAAAATTCTTCTCTTCTTTTTTTATTTTTTTTATTAGACCCTGCACGTCTTGCATTTCTTTCTTACTCTTTTTCTGGCGATTTGCATTGCAATGTCTCTGGGTTTCTTTCCCTCTTTCTTTGAGTGCTTTAGGATGATGGAGACATTCTTTTTTATCTTTTTTTCAACCATTCTGAACATTTTATGTTCATTTCCGTCAACGAATTCAGCGTAAGAGCTTATTACGCCCCCGGCATTAGCAATAATGTCAGGCACTACAAGCACATTCCTTTCATGCAATACCTGTTCTGTTTCAGGTGCAATAGGAATGTTTGAGCCTTCAACAATCAGTTTGACTTTTACAGCATCCACATTATTGAAGTTTATTACATTAGGCACTGCAGCAGTAATTATGACGTCAACAGGCAGCTCAAATAATTCGTAATTGTACAGTTTTTTTGTTGTTGGGCCGGAATAATGCACTACAGAGCATTTCTCTTTTACTGCATTCATTAATCCTTCAAATGAAAGCCCTTGAGGGTTATAAACGCAACCTTCAATGTCTGACACTGCAACAATTCTTGCCCCATGCTCTGAAAGAAATTTTGCAGTAAAAGAGCCTACATTACCGAATCCTTCGACTGCAATCCTTGCATTCCTTAAATTCAATCCAATGGATTTTGCTGCAACTACTGTTGCATGAAAGACTCCAAATCCTGTACTTCCCAATTCGTGCGGCAGCCCTCCAAGCTTTCTTGATTTTCCTGTTGCTGCCTTCATTGAACCAATTGTTTTTGCAATTAAGTCCATTTCTTTTTCGCCAGTATTCATGTCAGGTGCAGGAACATATTTTTGGGGAACAAATTCCCTTATTGCTTGGGCAAAAGCCTTGGTGAATTCGCTTTTTTTTTCGCAGGACATTTTCCTCGGGTCTGCCTTTATCCCGGCTTTTGCTCCGCCAAAAGGAAGGTCTGCCAAAGCGCACTTCCAGGTCATTGTCCTTGCGAGCTTAAATACTTCCTCCAAGGAAACATCTGGCGTCATCCTTATCCCGCCTTTTCCTGGCCCCAAGGCAGTATTGTCTATTACAATGAAGCCGTGCATTCCGAGTTTTGGGTGGTATACTTCAATGACCTTTTCAGGGCCGAATTCATCAAACTCAATCATTTTTTTTTACCTCTTTGAGAGAAAATCAAAAGCGCTTAAGGCTGCCTTGCAGCCTTCTGCTGCAGCAATAATTATTTGTTTTCTTCTGACACTGGTTACATCGCCTGCAGCGAAGATTCCTTCAATATTAGTCCTTCCCTCTGAGTCCACAATTATTTCCTTGAATTCGTTCTTCTTCAATTCAGTTCCTTGAACTTCAATGTCAGAATTTGGCTCTGATCCTATTTCAATGAATGCCCCTTGAACTGCAATCCTTTTCTCTGAGTTTTTTATTTTGACCTTTATTCCTTCAAGGAAATCTTTGCCTAAAAATTCTGTTGTCTTGGCTTCATACAGTATTTCAACATTTTTTTCTTTCCTTAATTTTTCAATTAATACCTGTTCTCCCTGCAATTCCTTGTTTATTGTTATAATAAAGATTTTTTTTGCAATGTTAAGCAATTGCATTGTTGCATGCAAGGCTCCATTGCCGCCCCCAATTACTGCAACAGCCTTGCCTGAAAACAAGGGGGCATCACAGGTAGCACAATAAGTGACACCTTTGTGAATGAATTTTTCTTCTCCAGGAACATTCAATTTTCTCGGAGTCCTACCTGAAGCAATTATTATAATCTTTCCTTCATGGGAGCCTGAATTGGTTGAAATTACAAAGTTTTTTTGCTTTCTTTCAATTTTGCTTGCTGTTTCGCCCAGCTTTATTTCCACTCCCCTGTTATGTACTTGGTCGAAGAATTTCTGCAGTAACTCAATTCCAAATACTGCCTCATAGCCCAAATAGTTTTCAATCATGTAGCTTTTGCCCATCTGTCCTCCCATCTCTGAAGCCAGAATCAATGTCTTCAAGTTCTGCCTTGAAGAATAAAGGCCTGCGTTAAGGCCTGCAGGCCCAGAACCAATAATTATAATGTCATAAATCATAAAATTCACTTTAATTAAGCCAAAAAATGCTTTTCCTAAAGGCAAATACCTATTAATTTACGTAATGTTTTTAAACACTTTTAAAGCCAATTAATATAACAAAAATGATTAATTATACATAATTTCGTTTTATTTTTGTCAATTGAAGAGGAGGAATAAAATGGACAACATCAAACTTCTTTCAATAACATTGATAGTAGCAAGCCTAATTCTAGCAGGAACAATGCTTTACGTTGGAAACAACCTGAACACAAAGCTCACAGGACTTGCAGCACTTTCAGCCCAGCCTCAAAACACAGACCAAACACAGCCACAACAGCAACAGCCTACACAAGTGCAGCCAACCCAGCCAACGCAAAACAATAACGGGAAAATCACATTAAAGAACTCCAACCCGCCAACAACAGGCCAGGCAAACGCTAAAGTCACAATAATTGAGTTCTCTGATTTTCAGTGCCCTTACTGCGCAAGATTCGTGACAGACACTTATCCTCAAATCAAACAGCAGTACATTGACACAGGGAAGGCGAAGTTAATATTCATGCAGTTTCCTTTGAGCTTCCACCAGTATGCCCAAAAGGCAGCAGAGGCAGCATACTGCGCTTTCGAGCAAGGAAAATTCTGGGAATACCATGACAAATTGTTTGCAAACCAGTCAAATCTTGATGTTACCTCGCTGAAGAAATATGCTACAGACCTAAAGCTTGACACAGCAAAATTCAATTCATGCCTTGACACCTCAAAGTATGCCAGCCAAGTGCAGTCAGACCTAACAGAAGGAACTTCTTTAGGGGTGAATGGAACGCCCGCCTTCTTCGTGAACGGCAAGCTCATAAGCGGGGCACAGCCTTTCTCAGTCTTCCAGCAGGCAATAGACGCAGCACTAGCAAGCTGAATTTTTCCTTCTAATTCTTTTTTTTCTTTTATTTTTTGATTTTTCCTCTATTTTTCCAACCAAAAAATTAATAATACAATGCACTGCATTAAATTTGTTTTGAAGGTGCAATCAAATGAAAGAAGAATTGAATGAATTCAAGTACAAGCTGAATAAAGCCAAAGGCCTGCCTGAAGTGTTTGATTTAGTGAAGGAAAGCGTTGAAAAATTCCTTGGAAAAAGCAGGACAGGCTTAATGTTAGGATTGAGTGAAATGCCTGCAGACAGATTCCAGCTTCTAGGGGGCTTTTTTGTTTCAGGCACAAACCTTATTGTATTAAACAAGGCTCCATTGAATAAAATAAAGGAATCAAAGCCTGAATTATTCAACCCTTACTGCTATCACCTTTTGCTTCACGAGTACTTGCATTCATTAGGCTTTGAGGGCGAGGAAATAGTTAGAAGGCTGTGCTATGAGATTTCAAGCAAAAGCTTTGGCGAAGGCCATTTAGCAACCCAGCTCTCAAAAGACTGGAGCAAATTCTTCCCCAACCTAATTTACACTCACAACATCAGAGCAAACGCAGGCGAAATCGAATTAGTGGAAGGATTCGACGCAAACAGCATAAATTATGTCACTTGAATTTTCTCGATTTATGTTCTCTTTTGAATTCCTTGGCTTTAACTGAACAGAACATTTTGTCAATAAGCTCTTTACTGTTTTTGTTTTTAATTGAATCCATAAAATTGCCCTTACAATAAAAGCCATTTCCACAAAGGCGTAAATTTAATTTTTTTTCCTTTTATTTTTTCTTCTGCTTCATAGTCTTTGGTTATGCACAGAAGATTATTGCATTTCAATTCTTTACTTGCTTTAATTAAAGTTCTAATTTCTCTTTTTTTAACGTCGGTATCTCCAAGATCGTAACAAACCTGAATTAACTGTTTAATTTTTATATTTTCTTTAACCACAAAATCTATTTCTTCATGCAGGTCGTTTTTCCAATAATAAATTTCCAACAACGGGTTTTTGGCTTTCTTTCTCATAAGTTCAATTGCAACCTGATTTTCATAAAGCCTCCCGTAATCTTTTGAAAACCTTAAAGAAATATTTGTTATGAAAGAATTATCTGCAAAATAAACTTTTTTGGGATACCTCATTTGTTCTTTAATTTTATAAGAAAATATGGGAAGAAAAAAACAGAAATAGCTTTCTTCAGCATATTTTGTATAATTAATTATTGTTCCCTTCCCTGCTTTTCTTCCTTGTGAACGCAGTACGTTTACTGTTTTGTTTATTGAAAACTCTTTCGTGTTAAGCAAAAACCTCAAAAAATCGTGAAGGAGGTAAGGTTTCTTAATCCCGTGCCTTTCTGCTATGTCCCTACTTATAATGGTTTTAAAATATTCTTGAACTAATTTTTTCTTATTCAAAGTTGATTCTTCTAAAATAACTTCGGGAAATCCACCGCCTTCTAGGTATTCTGCCAATAAATTTTTTAAGATGCTTAATTTTCTTTCATTGTACTCAAAATTTTTCTCAAATTCTGTTCCTTTGAATCTAATGAATTCTTGAAAGCTGGCGGGGTGTATTTCATAGGTAAGCGCCCTTCCCCTCAGTTCTGTCGGAATTTCCCAGCTTGATAATTTTGAGCTTGAACCAGAAACAAAAAAAGCAATATTCCTGTAAGTGTCATATACTCTTCTCAGCCACCTGCCCCACTCAGGCATTATTTGTATTTCATCTAAAAAAAGAAAATATTTTTTGTTGCCATTGCCATAAAGCTTAATTAAAGTTGGAATCAAATCTGTGAGATTTTCTTTTATTTTCTCTATTCTTTCATCTTCAAAATTAATATAGAATATTCTTTCTTTCGAAATTTCTTTTGAAAGCTGCTTTATTAACTGGAACATTATGTAAGTTTTGCCTGCCCGCCTAATTCCCGTAAAGGTTATTATTTTCCTTATTTTCTTTGGCAGTATTTTTAGGTCTATGTTCCTTTCTTTTAATTTGGGTACCCAAATATCTTGCCACTCTTTAAATAAAAACTCCATATAATACTATTAACTGACCGTATTTATATGCTTTTCGGTCAGTTTATGGTTAAAGTCATCAAACAAAGTATTATGAAAATTGTTCTATTTTAATAGAACATTTTACACCAAAATGTTTCGTTTAAGTAGAACATTTTTTTTACCCAAGCAAAGTTTTTTATATTAGAAAACACTATACTTAGACATGGGAATAAAATTAATAATATTTGTGTTGGTAGTGCTTGTGGTAATAACATTAGGTATATTCATCTATTATAATGATATAACTGCTGGTTTGTTTATAACAAAATTATGTGGTGAGAAAGGCTATTCAACAGTTGACAAATGTACTGATAAAGATGGCAAAGTTTATTATGAATTTTGGAATACTTATAACCAAACTGCAAAACATCAATATTATGGCCCACAAGGAAATCTTGTTTTAGATTGCAGCAAAGATGTTAGTATGTATAAAAAAACTGATCCTGAAGTTGTATAATAAATGCAACAAGTTTAGATTAGATGCAGAATTAAATTGTGACATTAATCCATTATGTGTAAATTTTAACAAGTAATTTAAGAAAATTCCACTCTGAATTCTTTTCCTTTCCTTATTTCTTTGGCGTTGCAGACTGCTTTGATGTCTTCCAGCGCAGGCTTTAATTCTTCAAGGAGTTTTTCCTCCACTGAAAGGATTACTTCTGCCTTCATTGACTTCTGGTTTCTGGCTTTCTCCTGCCTTACCTTTCCTATGAGTTCAACTGCTTTCTCTCCTAAAGAAAAATTTTTTTCATCCAAAAATTCTTTTCTGAATTCAGGGAAAGAAGATAAGTGAATGCTTTTTTTGCCCTCTTTTTTCGCGTAATACATTTGGTAGATTTCCTCTGAAATGAAAGGCATGAAAGGCGCAAAGCATTTCAGGACTGAAAGAAGGGCTTCATTCAAGGCATACTGCGCTGAAATCTTTCCTTCCTTCCCTTTTTTCCCTGAATTGTAAAGCCTGTCCTTTATTATTTCAAGGTAATAGTCGCAAAAGGAATGCCAGAAGAAGTTCTCAAGGATTGCCTTTGCTTTGCCGTATTCATAGGCATCAAAGTGTTCTGTGATTTCTTTCACAACCAAATTGAGGTTATGTATAAGCCATGCATCTATTGCCTCAAGCTTTTTTGGCTTTTCTCCCTTGTAATCTGAAAGATTCTGCAAGGAGAATTTTGAGGCATTCCATAGTTTTGTCACAAACTTTTGGCCTGTTGCAACATCCTTTTCCATGAATGGAGCGTCCTGGCCTAAATTGATGGATGAAGCCCAGAACCTTAATGCGTCAGCAGAATATTTTTCAATTATCTCTGTTGGTGTAATGGCATTGCCTTTGCTTTTGCTCATCTTTTTTCCTTTTGGGTCTAGGCACCAGCCCGAAATCATTATGTCTTTCCAAGGCACTTTTCCTGTGTGCAATAAGCTTTTCACTATTGTATTGAACGCCCAGAAGGTAATGATGTCGTGTGCCTGAGGCCTTAAGGTATTAGGAAACAGTTTCTTGAACTTCTTCTCGTCTCTCTGCCATTCCGAAATAATTAATGGAGTAAGGGAGGATGTAGCCCATGTGTCCAGGACATCTTTTTCTGGTTCGAATTTTGTGCCATTGCATTTAGGGCAGGGCTTTTTAGGCTTATCAATAAGAGGGTCTACTGGAAGGCTTTTTTTGTCTGCCAGAATTATTTCATTGCATTTCTTGCAGTACCATACTGGGAAGGGCACTCCATAGTATCTCTGCCTTGAAATGCACCAGTCCCACTGCAGGCCTTTAATCCAGTTGTCATACCTGTGCTTCATGTGCTCTGGAAACCATCTTATTTTCTTTCCTGCTTCAAGGAATTCCTGCTTCAAATCCAAGTATTTTATGAACCACTGCTTTGACACAAGGAATTCTATTTCTGTTCCGCACCTGTCGTGGACATTAACTGTGTGGCTTATGCTTTTCTGTTCTTTTAGCAGGCCTTCTTTTTTTAATTCCTGGAGTATTGCTTCTCTTGCTTCGTTTAATTTCTTTCCTGCAAATCTTCCTGCTTTTTCGTTCAGTTTTCCGTCAGGGTTAATTACAATTTTTAATGGGAGGCCGTACGCCTTCCACCATTCAATGTCCACTGTGTCCCCGAAAGTGCAGCACATAACAATCCCTGAGCCTTTCTTCGGGTCTACCCTTTGGTCTGCAATAATTGGAACTAAGTAATTGAATAATGGCACCAAAGCTTTTTTTCCAATAAGTTTCTTTGTTTTCGGCTCATCAGGGTGCACTAATACTGCAACGCATGCTGAAAGAAGTTCAGGCCTTGTGGTTGAAATAATTATTTTTTCTTTTGTTCCTTCAATTCCAAACAAAACATCATTGAATTTAGAGCTTAATTCCTTGTCCTCCAATTCCACTTGGGATATTGCTGTCCTGCACTCAGGGCACCATAAGGTTACTGCCTCCTTCCTGTATTCTCTTCCTTTCTCGTACAATTCAATGAATGAATGCTGGCTCAGCCTCTGCACTTCAGGGCTTATTGTGGAATAGAACTGGCTCCAGTCGCATGAAATCCCAATTGAATTCCACGTCTTCCTGAATTCTTTTTCTGCTTTTGCTGTTTCCTCCAAGCATAATTTCACGAAATCTTTTCTGGGCATTTCTGTTGCCTTTATCTTCCTTTCCCTTTCAACGAATTTTTCTGTTGGAAGGCCGTTATCATCAAATCCGAACGGATAGAATACATTGAAGCCTTTCATTCTCTTGTATCTTGCAATGAATTCGGCTTGCGCGTAAGAGAAGGCATGGCCTACATGAATCAATCCTGATACAGTAGGAGGGGGGGTGTCAATTACATATAATGGCTTTTCTGAATTCAAGTCAAACTTGAAGATTTGCTCTTTCTCCCAGTATTGAGCCCACTTCTTTTCTGATTCCTTGGGATTATAATTCGCTTGCATGCCCATAAGCATTTTTTTCCTTTAATTAATTAACTGATTAATTAATCTTCCTTGAGAAGCTTTTTTTTATTATGCTTTTTTCCTGCCTTTTTACAGCAGGTATTAAAATAAATTTGAGTTAATTTCTTTTATAGTTATGAAAAAGAAATTTTTTATTGCATTGATTTTATTGTGCTTTCTCTTCTCTTCTGCCCTTGTTTCAGCCAAATCCTATTACCTTCCCAAGACTGAAGTGTACATGAAGATTAATCCTGATGCATTGATTAACGTTGAAGAAAAGATTAGCTTTAATTTTTTGGGTGACTTCTCTTTCGCTTACAGGGACATACCAAAAGGGCAGGGCAGTTGAGCAATATCCAGGTGCTTGAAGGCTCTCAGCCACTAAAATTTGAGTTAATTGACTTTGGCAGCAACACAAGAATTAAATGGTATTACACTGCTTCAGACGAGCAAAAGATTTTCACTTTAAAATACAATTTAAGCAAGGCTGTTACAGCTTACTCTGATGTAGCTGAATTGAACTGGAAGGTGTGGGGCGATAACTGGGCTGTCCCATTGAATGAATTGTACGGCTGGATTGAGCTTCCTTCCGATGTAAATAATCCAAAGGATGTTTACACCTGGGGGCATCCTGCAGTGAACGGGAGGATTGGCTTGATTGAAGGAAACAAGATCCTGTTCCAGACATTCAATGTTCCTGCAAACCAGTGGGTTGAAATCAGGGTTGCATTTCCCGTTTCCCTGCTTTCCTCCACAGAGAACGCAATTGCCCGCAATAGAGCCGGACTGCAGGGGATAATTGAAGAGGAGAAGAATTATCAGGCTGCTTCAAAATTAAATTTGATTCCTAAAGACTTTGAATTGCTTTTAGTGCTTTTCTTGTCGATTCAAATGGCCTTTTTCGGTTTTGTCTGGCATTACTTCGGCAGGGAACCAAAAATTGAATATGAAGCATATTATGAAAGGGAAGTGCCTTACGATTACAGCCCTGCAGTAGTAAGCGTTTTAATGCACCCATTAACAAAGACGCCTCAATTGAACCAGATAGTTGGGGAGATATTAAATTTATGCTTGAAAGGGAAATTAAGGCTTGAACAAATAAAAAAGTCAGGTTTCCTTGATAAGGGAGAATACAAAATTCATATAATTAATTCTTCAGCAGAAAACCTGCCTGAAAGCGAAAGGCTTCTCCTCAATTTGATTTTAGATGCAGCAAAAGGAAGATTTGAAGGATTAATCCTAAAAAAATTCAAGGAAGACAAAACGCCAAAGGAATTGCTTTTATCAGAGCTTGAAAGCTATTTAAGGAACAAGCCTTCCAGAGCCCAATCTTTTGCAGAAGACTGGAAGAAAAGCGTAAAAGAAGAAGCTGAAAAACTTGGTTTCTTTTCAAAAAAGAACGGAATAATTCATTACATTGCTGGCTCAATAATTATATTAATAATTTCCTTTATTGTTTCTCCTGTAATAACAATTGCAGTATTAATTGGTGCAGTGCTTCTCCAGTTAATTTTTCCTGAATCTCTCCCCAACAGGACAAAAGAAGGTGCATTGCATTACGCTAAATGGATGAACTTGAAGAAGTTCTTGGAGGACTTCAGCAAACTCAAAGAAATGCCTCCGACTGCGCTGCCTTTATGGGAGAAGTATTTGGTTTACTCAATTCCTTTAGGGGTGGCAAAAAAGGTGCAGGACGCAATGGATTACGTGTTCAAGGATTACAGAGGCGCATATAATTCCTCAATCTTTGTTGGTTCATATACGGCCTTCTCTGTCTCAGGCTTTGGCTCTGCTGTTTCAGGCTTCTCTTCTGCTTTTGCTTCTGCTGCAACCGCTGGGAGCGGAGGCTTTGGCGGCGGAGGCGGCGGAGGAGGGGGAGGCGGCGGAGGCGGAGCAGGCTGAAGCTTAAAATACTTTACTGCACTTTAAAATTATTGTCAAGGTGAAAGATTGTGAGAAAACTTGCTTTTGGTGGAGGGCACAGAGAAGGGAAAAGAGGCGGAGTGAAAAGAAGAAGGCCAAGGCGTTCAAGCAATGGTTTTTATATTCCTGAATTGCCACACCAATCAGTCCAAATTGGAAAATATAAATATGGAATTACTCATATCGGAAGACGACTTACAGTAATGCGCTATTATAAAGGCGGAAAAGAAACAGTTCATGATAAAGAGCTTATCAAAAAAGTGTTAATTGCTCTAAAAATATTAAAGAAAAGAAAATGAATTAATTTTTAGGTGAAAAAAATGCATAGGGGTATTTCGTTTGGAGGAACCCGTCACACAATAACAAGAAGAGGCAAGCGAACAGTAGCATTTAAGAGAGGGGAATTTTCTATTTCGCCTTCAAAGTCTATATCAAATACTATTACATTAGCCGATAAAAAATATTATGTTTTAGATTTTAAGGGACGGCCGCCAATAGTAATGTGCCGTAATGGAGTAAAAAAAGAAAAGGTAAATGACCCTAAACTCAAAAAGAAAATAATTCATTTATTAAAAGAAAAAAGACTAAAGAGAAGACTAAGCAAAAATAGGTGAAAAAAATGTGTGCCACTCATAAAGGAAAGACGGTGTCCTTAAGAGGAAAGCACGGGATAAAAGGAAGAAATAATAAAATTGCAAGGCTTCCCTTAGGTTTAAGAGGAAAAGGTACGCTCCCAAAAAATGTTTTTGCTATATGCGAACTAAAATGCTGGAGGAGCGGCTTGGGCAAGGGGCAGCACAGAAACATAATGTACTGAAACAAAGAAAAAAAGAGGGCGGAAACCTTAAGAAGCCCAATCCTGATTAAAATGTTCAAAGAAGCAGAACAAAAAAGAAAAGAAGAAAAGAAAGAGAGGAGAAAATAATTATTTCTTTAACTCAAAAAAGAATTCTTTTTCCAGTATTTTGTTCATTGCGCCTTTTCCTTGGGTGATTTTTGTGTTGGTTTCTGCTTCGATTTCTTTCTTGTGCTTTTTAATGAATTTCTTGTCATTGCAGTTAAACTTCATTTCAATTAATTCGTTTGGATTGAATTTCAGCTCTTTTCTCTTGTCTTGGATTCTTCTAACAAGTTCAGCTAGCTCCCATTCTTCTTTGAGCTCTTTATCTGCTTCAAGGTTTAAATGCAATGAAATTTTTTCGTTGAATTCCTTGCTCGCATAATTTCCTTTTGGTTTCTGTTTTGAAATAACTGCTTTCTTTACATTCACTGAGCTTGCAAGAATGCCTAATGTTTCTTTTAATGCTTCTTCCTTTGATTCTATAATCAATTCCTTTAAAGGCCACCTAAGCCTTAGCTTCTGCTCTTCCCTCATTGCAAGAACGCTTTGGGCCAATTCTTTTGTTAATTCAAATTCTTTTTCTAATTCTTTGTTGATTAATTCTTCTTTTACTTCAGGGAATTCAAATAAATGAATGGATTCAGGCAATCCCTTTTCTTTCAGGTTCTGGTACAAGTATTCTGTAATGTGGGGGGTAATTGGCGCCAAGACTTTAAGGAAGTTCACCATGACATAATTCATTGTGTTGCTGACTGCCTTCTCTTTTGCTCTGTCCCTTATCAGTTTGATGTAAGTCCTGCTGAAGTCTTCAACCAAAAACTCGTTAATTAATGCTGCTGCCTTGGTGTAATAATACTTGTTGAATGCTTCTATTGCTTCTCTTGCAGTTGAATTGAATTTTGATACAATCCATTTGTCTTCTGTCCTCAATTCCTTTAATTCAATTTTATTTGAATTCAGGGCATCAGTTTTCAAGTAAAGTTTAATGAAATTAAAGGAATTCCATAATGTGTTGAAGAACCTGTTGATGTCGTTGAATGAATTCCAGTCAAAGGCAATGTCTTCGCCTTTTGAAACAGAACAAAAGTAGAACCTCATGTAGTCCCTGTTATACTTTTCAATTACTTCTTTTGGCTGGATGGTATTGCCTGTGCTCTTGCTCATCTTCTTTTTCTCTAATCCTAAAACCATTCCGTGAACCGCAATTGCCTTGAATGGAACTTTATCAAAGCATATTGTGGAGGTAATTATCTGTGAATTCCACCATCCCCTCACCTGCTCTGTTGCCTCAATGTTCAAGTCAGCAGGCCAAAATCTTTCAAACAAGTCTTTTCTTTTAGGGTAATTTAATGCGCCCCAGCTTGAGACGCCTGCATCAAACCAGACATCCATTACTTCAGGCACCCTCTTCATTTTGCCTTTCCTGCACTTAGGGCAATCAAACACAATTTCATCTATTTCAGGCTTATGCAAATCCAAGCCCTTCTTTAATTTTGCATATCTTCCAAGCTCTTCCACTGAACCAAAAACAATTCTTTCACTGCATTTATCGCAGACCCAGATAGGCAATGGAGTGCCCCAATATCTTGCCCTGCTTATAGGCCAGTCCCCTATTCCTTCAAGCCAGTTCTTCATCCTGTCCTTCATCCAGAAAGGAACCCAATTCACTTTCTCGTTCAATTCAATAAGCCTTGCCTGAATTCCTGAAATCCTGAAAAACCATTGAGGCACAGAAATCATAAGCAATGGGGTCTTGCATCTCCAGCACAAAGGATAATCGTGGGTGAAAGGATGCCTGAAAACAAGGGCATTCATTTTCTCTAAGTCCTCAATTATCTCTTTGTCTACAATCCTTGCCTTCTTTCCTGCATACTTTCCTGTTTCCTCTGTAAGCTCTCCATTCAATCTCACTGGCGATATTGCAGGAAGCCCTTTTTCTTTTCCCACTTCAAAGTCTTCCCTTCCATGGCCTGGAGCGCAGTGCACTAAGCCAGTGCCTGACTCTAAGTCAACATATCTCTCTGAAAGCACAATCCTGTAAGCATTCTTTAATTTCCCTAACTTCAAATTCTTTTCCAATGGATTGAAATACTCCATTCCCTCAAGCTCTTTTCCTTTGAATTCTTTTATCACCCTGTAACCGTAGCCTATTGTTTCCATTATTTTGGGCATTAATTCTTTTGCTAGAACCCATTTCTCTCCATTGCTTAATTCAACCTCACTGTACTCGAATTCAGGGTGAACCATTATTCCTGTATTCCCTGGGAGCGTCCAAGGAGTAGTAGTCCAAATAATGAAAAACAAATTCTTTTCTTTTCTTGCAGGAAACTTCACGTAAATGCTTTCATCTGAAAGTTTGGTGTACTCAATTTCATTATAGCTTACTGCTGTCTCGCAGCGAGGGCATACATGAACAGAATACTTATCCAAGTAAAGAAGACCTTTCTCTTCTGCTTTCTTGAAAGTCCACCATATTGCCTCAATGTAATCATTTGAAAGCGTAATGTAAGGCTGCTTCCAGTCCATCCATACCCCCAAGTCTTCAAACTCCCTGTTCTGCGCGTCAATAAACCTTGTGGCGTAATCCCTGCATTTTTCAATGAACTTCTTTATTCCATAAACTTCAATGTCTTTCTTGTTTTTTACTCCAATCTCTTTTTCCACCTGGAATTCAATTGGAGTTCCGTGCGTGTCATAGCCTGGCCTGTCAAAGACATTAAAGCCCTGCATCCTCTTTACCCTGATTGAAACATCCTTTAAAATTTTGTTCAATGCAGTTCCCATGTGGATGTGTCCAGTAGCATAAGGGGGCCCGTCCATGAAATAATAATTCTTGGAGGAAGAAGCATTCTTCGCCCTAACCTTTTCAGGCACTCTCTGCTTCTTCCAGAGCTCTTTTACTTCCTCTTCTTTCTTCAAAGAATAAGGCTCAATCATTCCGCTCATTTTGCCCGCACTTCACTTAATGTATTTTTTTGAGTAATTTTCAGTGAAAATCTTTGCTGTATTGTCATCGAACACTTTTATTACCTCATAGCTTCCTTTTGTTTCACTTGAATTTGTAACGAAATCCTTTACTTTTATTACGCCTGCAATATTCCAGTCCCTGTCAGCCAAAAGCATTGGAACGTCTATTGGGTAAATTCTGCTCCCGCTCTTCTGAAACCTTAATGTCTTTCCTGCAACAAAATCCTTCCTGTCCAATTCATCCTTTAACTTCAACACGAAATTGAATTCAACCATTGCACCCATTCAAATTACCTCCTTTTTTTTAATAATGGGCCCAGGGAGATTCGAACTCCCGACACTTGGTGTATAAGACCAATGCTCTGACCAGGCTGAGCTATGAGCCCACAACAACCGCCACTGCCGTTGACGTCAGTATACTACCTTCGCATTCGCTCGGTAGTATTTGCTTCGCATTAAAATTATAATTTGAAGTATTAATGAATTCGCGGAAAACCTTTTTATTATTATTCAATTTGCCAGAATCAGATGCATTTTCATTGCTGCAGTATTTGTAAATCCCTTCTCATTGTCTCACCTGTTCAGTGATGAAGTCTCCTCAGCATGTTTAATCTTCTTCTTTCTCCAAGGCTGATTTTATTTTGCCTTTCAAGTTCTTCCAGCCTTTTAATTTCGTTCAGATTGACTTTTTTTGAGCCCCATTCTCTTGTTCTTCTTTTGGTTACTGTTGCTATAAACCGTCTCATATCATTCAATAATTTTTTGCTGCAGTGATTTTTTAATTATTGCGGCCTTACAGCTAACTAAAAGAAAAATAAAAAAAGAATCAGTTCAAAAAAAAATTTTTATGTTTTTTTTATTTATTCTTCGTCTTCGCTGTAAGATTCGTCTTCGCCGCTTGACTCTTCGTCTGAGTATTCCTCTGATTCCTCTCTTGGTTCGTATCTCTTTCTTTCGAATCCGCCTCTGTTACCCCTATTGTATGAGCCTCTGCCCCCGCCATAGCCTCCTCTGCCGTAACCGCCTCTGCCTCTATTTTCAAATCTTCTGGGCCTTGACTGGAATTCCTTTTCTGAGAGATTGTTTTCTGTGTTCACTTCGCTTAATGCTGTCTCTGATTCCTTTATTTCGCCGTATCTGCCTATGTTCATTCTCAGGGAATTCTTGAATAGGGAAGTATAGCCGTTTGCTATAGTGTAGGTTTTGTCTATTTCAATTTTGTCTATGAGGTCGTCCCATAAAGTCAGCAGTATTGCCCCTGAGTCGTCTGCTACCAGAGCCTCTGTGACCTTATGGCTTGTGTTGTCAAGCTTTGAGGTAACCTCTCTTACCTCGTTCTTTGAGATAACCTTTGCGGTTAACTCCACCCTTTTCTGGAAGGGTCTCAGTTCAGAAATTTTGTTCATGTGAAAAATCCTCCGTGAATCATTTCATTTTTTTTAGTGGAAGTGAAATAAAGTTAATTCTTCTTTCAAGAGAAAAGAATCAGTGCTAATTTCACTCCATTTTATAGAAATAATTGGATGAAAAAGAGTTTAAAAAACCATATGAAGGCAATGCATGAAATGCATATAATAGAATAAAAGAAAAAGAAGAAAAAAAGGTTTTTTTCAACCTTTTTAACTGAAGTCTTTCTTCATGTCATTGGCAAAGGACTTGATGTCTTTCTTGAAAGCCAAGGCAAACGTTATTCCAAAGATTACTGCTAATACTACTGCAAAGACCGTGAAAGCAATCTTGAATGCTTCAATCAATATCTGGACATTCTCTACCCCTATTACAAGGCTTAATGCAAGAACAACTGAAACGTACATTATGATTATTTCTATTGCCAGGCCAAGATAGTTCTTGTAGGTGTAAGATGTCTTGTCAACCTGGTTCCTGCAGTATCTTGCCACAATGAAACCCAATGCCATGAAAAGCCCTGCTGCCAGAATACTTGGAATATAGTACACCAAGTACGAGAAGAATGTGCTGAGCACTTGCACGTTAACTGCAATCACCGAAAGACCTCCTGCAAGGAACAATGCTATAGTGTACCATTTCACTATTGTTCCAACTATCGCAGAGAAAGGCACGCCGCCTAGCACTGGCATTAGATTGTGTTCGTGGAACCAGTCGTCAACCTTGAGAGCCACCAGAACCCTTACAACTATCTCTTTCAGTATTCTTCCAATAATCCATCCTATTATTAAGAGAATGATTATTGCAAGAATTCCTAGAACATAGAAGAAGAATGAATTTACTAATTCTGTTGCTGCCTGTATTATTGAATTCCCTAGTCCGTTTAAGGTCCCGTCCACCAAAACCATTTTGAGATCACCAATAATAAGTCTGCTTTACTCTTTATAAATCTTTTCCATTAACTTGAGAATTTTTCTATGTAAAGCTTTTTTTGTGGAATTATTCTGCAAAACAAAACCAGCTTTATTGATTGCCTTATGGAGGCCTTTCCTCTTTTTGTCTCTTTCATCTCTTTCCCTGAACTTTCTCAAATTAATTTTTTTTATTGCCTGCTGCCTCTTGAACCTTTTCTGCAGTGGAGCAGTAACAGCAACCACAAAAACATTCCTTAATTTCCTCTTGAAGAATTCTATTTCCTCTAGGGACCTTGCCCCAGTGATAACGCAGTTCCTTCTCTTATCAATCTTCCCGTAAACCATTTTTGCAATTGCATCCATTCCCTTCTTCTCCCTTAACTCATCTCCGTAAGAGCTCAGCATCTCCTTTGTCTGCGGCAGGCCTTTTTTCTTTAATTCCTCTTTGATGAAGTCACTCATGACATATTTCTTAAAATTAAATTCCTTCACCAGAAAGTCTGCGGTAGTGTCTTTTCCGCTCCTTGCAAACCCGGCCAAAATAATCGCAATATTTTTCATACCAAAATAATTTAGTTTAACAATTTATTAAATGATGCCGTTTCCTGCTAAAGGCAAGAGAAGAAAGCGGAAGGTTTAAAATAATATGTGAATTATAATTCACATATGAGGAATGCCTGTTATTTGTTTTTTGAGACTTTGGCTACAAAACTGAAAGCCGACATAATAACCGCATTAAAAGGGAATCCATTAACTGTCAATGAATTATCAAGACAGCTTAAACAGGAGAGGAGCAAGGTTTCTCATGCTCTGATTTCGTTACGCGAATGCGGTTTCGTTGAATTCAAAAAAGAAGGCAGGAATAGAATATATTCTCTAAACAAAAAAACCATCTTGCCTCTCTTGAATTTGGTTGAAAAGCATGTTAAAAGATACTGTAAGATTTGCAGGAAAAGTTAGGGGGGCAACAAAAAATGAATAATACAATTAATTTGGATTTAAGGAAAATGATGCCTTTTAAAAGGCATACAAAAATTCTTGAAACATGGAATAATTTAAAGGAAGGACAAACACTAAGAATAATTAACGATCACGAGCCAAAACCCCTGCATTACCTGTTCCAAGCAGAATTCAAAGGTCAATTTGAATGGAATTATGAGCAGAAAGGCCCCAAAGACTGGGTTTTTAAAATCAAGAAAATACCAAAACAAAAAGACAAAAAAAAAGAAATCAAAGAATTGCTGAAAAAATTTCATTCAAAAAAAGCAGGGGTCAAAGAATTAAAAAAGAAAGGAAGAAGAATCCTCAAAGAGATTTCTCCAACAGACCTAGCCTTGCTGGAACAGGAAATGATTCAAGAAGGCACTACAAGAGAAGAGATGAGAAGGTTGTGCGATGTTCATTTAGAGCTAATGAAGGACAGCATTAAAAAACCTAAAGTAAAATTAAAGGCAGGCCATCCAGTTCATACCCTAACTGAAGAGCATAAAATAATACTAAAATTCATTCAAAAACTAAAGCGTGTAACTAATTTACTTAAATCTGTAAAAGACTTCAGCAAGGCAAAAAAAGAAATTGAATTATTGAAGCACATTGCAGTTCATTTGATTGAATCCGAAAGGCATCATCAAAGAGAAGAAGAAGCCTTGTTTCCTGAATTAGAAAGATATGGGGTTACAGAGCCCCCTGAAATAATGCGGGAAGAGCACCTTAACCTTAAGGCAAAAAAGAAATTATTAGAGAAAATTGCAAAACAAAACACAAAAATGCCTTACCCAGATTTCTTAAATAAATTAATTGAAACTTCAGGGTATTTAGTGCAAGAACTGCCCAACCACATTTACAAGGAAGACAACATTCTCTATCCAATGGCACTCCAGGTAATCCCTGAAAAGGAATGGAGTAAAATCAAAAAGAAATGCGATACAATAGGCTACTGCTGTTTTACCCCTAAATCTTGAAGTGGAAGAAAATGAGGGACAGAAATCCAACACAAGTTTTAAGGAAAGAGCACGAAAAAGTACTTAAGATACTTGACGAATTAGAGGAAAGCACAGAGAAGAGAGACCTTAATAATTCAAGCAAAAACATTGCTGTGCTAGAAAAGGAATTTGAAAAGCATTCATTGAACAAAGAAGAAAAAGCATTGTTTCCGGAATTTGAGAAATTTGTTCCAAGGGAAGGCGGCCCAACAGGCGTAATGATTTTAGAGCACCAAGAACTGGTTGAATCAATTAAAAATTTTAAAGATGCAATTAAATTGAATGACCCCAAAAAATTGAATGAAATAGGAAGCCATATAATCTCTCTTCTTAGACAGCACATAGACAAAGAAAACGCCATGCTATTCACGATGGCTGAAATGCACCTTAACAGCAAACAAAAAGAATTCATATTAAAGAAGTTTAAAAAAATTGATTCGGGAAAAAGATGATGCAATGCCTTCACTTGAAAAACACATTGAATTAAGCTTTAAGAGAACAGGAAGAGAGCACAGAGAAGTCCACGAATGGCTTGACGGAAGAAAATTGAGCGCAAAAGAAAGGATTGAAAGGCATGACATCGCCAATATTCCAAAGTTTTTGCCAGCAGTTGAAAAGCAATTCGGAAGAGAAGGAGTAAAAGAATACTTGCAGCACATAAAAGACGACTACGATAAATCTATTCTTTTGTTATTTCTCGGAAAAATCAGAAAGCTCAAGTTGTGGTAAAACTCCATGTCAACTCCATAACTCATAAAATACAGTAATTTAATTAAATTAATCAATTAAAAAATGATAAGTGAACTGGAATGAAGCAAGTGCATCAAATCAATTGCTGGAAAGGAATGACTGCAAACGAATTAACAAAAGAGATGAGCGCTTCAGGAGTCTTCGGCGCAGGAGCCTTAGGCAGGGCAATTGACATTTACGAGAAAATGATTCTGGACCAAAACTGCAGGAAATTTTTAGGCTTTGCCGGGGCATTGGTGCCTGGAGGCATGAAGAACCTGATAGTTGAATTAATTGAAGAGCGCTGGGCTGATGTTGCAGTAACAACCGGCGCCAATTTGACGCATGACTTGATTGAAGCATTAGGCCACAAGCACTTGCGAGGGGAAAGCAGTGCAAGCGACGCAGAACTGAACAGGAAGGGCCTGAACAGAATATATAATTCATTAATGCCAAAAAAGGTTTACGTTGACTTGGAGAAGTTCTGCTTCAAGGTATTTGACGGGCTGCCCTCAAAAAAATTGAGTATAAGGGAATTGCTGCAAAGAATAGGAGAAGAAATTCCAGAAAACAAAAAAAACAAGTCAATTTTGAGCTCTTGTTACAAAAAAAAGACCCCGTTATTTTGCCCTGCCCTCGCAGACTCAGGCATTGGGCTGATGATATGGTCTTATTCCCTCAAGCACGAATTGAACGTTGACGCATTCCTGGACTTAAAGGAAATGCTTGAATTATGCTGGCCCCAGAAAAAAGACCTTGCATTAGGCGCAGTAATCCTTGGAGGAGGCGTCCCAAAGAACTTTATTGCGCAAAGCTTCCAGTTCTCTCCGCGCAAGGCAATGTACGCAGTCCAAATCACAATGGACAGACCAGAACATGGAGGCAGCAGCGGAGCAGAATTAAGGGAAGCCATCTCCTGGGGGAAGCTGGACAAGAAAGCAGAATTCCAGGACGTAATCTGCGACGCAACAATCGCTTTGCCTTTAATGCTTGCAGCGCTGAAAGAGAGAATCAGGAAATAAAATAATTGTTCAGCTCATCAGCTTTATTGCTATTACTACAATTATTAGTACAATGCTTACTCCAACCACAAATTCTGGGGTTAACTTTGGGCCCCCGGTGTCCACGTCAAAGAATCGCATTATTCCGACTGCAGAACTCGGCCCAGAAACTCCAGGGCCTCGCTGAAATTTAACCATAAAAAAACACTCTTTTTTGCTTAATTAATTGTTTTAATAATAAACTATTTAAATACATAAAATTAAATTACTTACTATCACAATTGGAAAAGGAATTGAAAATGAAAGAGGAAGCTGTAAGAAGATACACTAAGGATGCAATCCATATTGTGATATTGCTCGCCCTGCTTTTCCTGTTGCTTGGAATCCTCACCTGGACTGGAGTAATGAGATGCAATCAAGTGCCTGCATGGTGTGGCATTTATTACGCAATAATGGGAGAGCCTAAAGTTCTCATAGTGTACAGCGGTTCAGGTTTGGGAGACGCATTCAAACTGCAGAAGGCAATGGCTGACCCTCAAAGATTAGGCGTTCACCCTTATGTAGTGAATGCAGACAACATAGGCTTAGGCAACCTGAAGGAATACCAGTTAGTTATTGTTACCAACGCAAAAAAATTGAGTACTGAACAAATTAAGACTTTCATTAATTATTACCTGCAGGGAGGCAGGATTGTCTGGACTGGAGACGCAGGAACAGAATTAACTGAAGGAGACTCTTATGCCTACAAGGACGAACTGCAAGTAGGAGACAAGCACGAAATAATCGGCCCTTGGGCTAGAATGGACGGCAATAATGCAATAAGGCTGGATTACATGCTTTCAGCTGAATTCCTTTCAACTTACTGCGAGGCAAAAGACTGTAAGGGGAAAGTTCCATGGATTGGAAGGCTGGAGAAGACCCCAGGAAAAGAGCACAGGTTAGTTGAAGGATTAAGTCCAGACTTCCCCTTGTACGGAGACATTGCTTTAGTAAGGCAGGTTCAAGGCGACAACACAAAAACAGTCCTCACAGTGAACGCTTTAAGCGTAATAATCTCCAAGGACGGAGAAGACTTAGGGAAAGAGTTCCCTGTGATAATCACAAGCGGTTTAGGGGAGAGAGTGGCATACTATGCAATTCCACTGGAAACCCTTGCAGACAGAAACCAATTCCACTTGCTCGGAAAAATGTATTATGGCATGATACAGTAAAACTAATTCTTTCGTTCGTATTTTTTTAATAATTGATTAATTTTTTTAATAAGGCTTTTTCTCCAGTCACGCTCTAATTGTGTTTTAATAAATTTGATTAACGATCTGTCCTCTTTTGATAACTTTATTTTCTCTAATTTTTTGCACTTGCCTAAAATTTCAAAATCCTTATCTAGCGATAAAACATATTTTCTTTTTTCAATTGGGCTTACCTTAAAATTTTTGGTTAATTTTTGTTTTCTTTCTTTGAGCAGTTTCTGGTATGTTTTATCCTTTTCTAGAATTTTTATGAGGCTTTCTCCTTTATACCCTAAACTAAAATAGCGATCTTCAATTTGTTGCAAAGACTTCTTCATTTAAGGCGCTTCCAATAAAAAGGCTCAGGGTTGAGTTAAGTCTTCACAGGCTTGCGCCTCAGAAGGTGTTAACCTCATCATCGCCGTAAAATTGGTAGGTGTTAGCACCTTTAAAGAATATTGTTGCGGTTAGCTGAAATCCTCGTTGAAATCTTGAAATCTGTCTACATTTTATACGAACTATTGCAAATTAAAGAGCAAACTTTGTATGCGGAAAAATGCAAAAATTTGGTTTTGTCCAAAAAAGTAAATTTTGTCCAAAAGTTTGGACAAACAACAGTTAGACTGATGATTTACAGATATCTTATCAGCCTAATCGCTATTTTCTAGGTATGATTTTACATTGCCCAAAGTGATTTCTCTGACTCTTTCCTGCGCTTCTTTTGTCATCCAACCGTAATCTGGTGTCAAATAAACATTGTTTAACTTTCTGAATTTGTTCCGCCAATTTTTGTCTTGGAGTTCATCAAACCAAACAAAAATCTTTTTTTGTCGGCAGAGTTTATATAATTCCTTTAAATCAACGAGTTCCATTCTTGCAGAATTCAATAACACCGCATTTTTCTTCAAGAACTTCAAATTATTTTTGTTCAAAATGTTTTTGGTTTCGTCAGTAAGTGGGCAATGTAAGCTTACTACATCACTTTGTTTTAGCAAATCATTCAAACCCAAAAATTTGTAAGGACCCTCTTTTTGGCTTTTTGAATTGTAAATAACATTCATTCCAAAACTTTTGGCGATTTCAGCGACTCTGGTTCCAATTCTGCCCAAGCCAATTACCCCAATTGTTTTGCCTTTCAACTCCCAACTTAAAAATTTCTCAAAGCCCCACTTGCCTTGTTTGACAAAATTCATCGCATCGTGGGATTGTCTGGAAATGTTAAGCAAAGCAGAGATTGTCAACTCTGCAACTGCTTCAGTCGCATAATCGGGAACATTAGTCAAAGTTATGCCTTTTTTGTTCAGGAAATCCTTGTCGAAATGTGAAATGTCTGTGTGCATTGCTCCAATGTACCTTATTTTTGTGTTTTCAAACAGCGAGATGTCATAATAATCAAATATTCTTGTAACCAAAGCATCAGCGCCAATAAGGTCTGTTGGTTTTAGCGTTCTTGCATATTCGGCATCAGCAAAAACCACTTTCATGGAATTAGTAAATTCTTTAAGCCTTTTTATGAATTCCTTTTCAAGCGGCTTTTGTTTCAAGTCATACAAAACAATCTTTCTAAATTTCATAAAAACCAGTTCAGCTTCTTTTGTATCCAAATTTTCTTTTGTAGTCTTTGTGTGAGACCCATTCAATCAGGATGGAAATTATTTCGATTTCATTTCCCCTTATTGTGTATAGCAGCCTCCAGCCGTTTGGCAAATTGTACTTCCGAAGGTTGGTTATGTGGTATTTTTGGATGTATTGTTTTGGCCATTGTTTGGATGGCACCCTGATTCCGCATAATGGATTTTGCTTCAGGTCTTCCATGGCCCTGTTCAAAAACTCGGCAAGCTGTTGCTCTTCGTATTTACCTGTTTTGAGTTCTTCAAAGGCGTTTTTCAAGGAAGGCTCAATAAAGGCAATGCCTTTGATTCGCTCTTTTTGGTTCATCTGACCACAAGCCCTTTCTTTTTAAGCTTTTCAATTTCTTTCGGTGCCCAAATCCAAATAGGGTGCTTTTCTTGGTCAATAAGAATCTTGCCACTATATTCCAAGTAATCCAGCGTAGCCATATATGTTTGCCACATTACCTGTTTCGGAAGCTTTTTCCAAAGCTCTCTGACAGAATAATCTCCGCCAGCATTCATTAGTGCCTTTTCAATCATCAGCACAGTATCAAGCCTTGGAAAACGGAGCACTTCATTTTTGAAAATTTGCATTTCTTTTTGCATTTAAACCACTATATATCAAATGATATATAAATGTATTTAAGCTTATCTTTTGGCTTTTGCTCAATGGTTCTTTATAAAGAGAAAAACTTCTTTATAAATAATTCAATTCACGCCCAAACCCGCCCGAGAGAATGCAACTTTTAAAAGCTCGTCTATATACCGCTCCCACCTATAGGGGGTGGCTTTAGAATTGGTGTTATTGCCTACGCTTTTTCGGACAACGACCTCATCATTGCCGACAGAAATGTATAGGGATTATTCCTTAAAACCTGTTGTTAAACCAAACCCAACACTACTGCCAGCCCTAATGCAAGCATTATTACTCCTGCCACTAAATGCAGTATTCTGATGTTTTTTTTCTTTCCATTCGCTTGCTTTTTCTACGCTGTAAAAGCCAAAGTAGAGCAAAAGCGTTATTGCTATTAATGGTAGCACAAAGAACAGGTTGTAGAGCAAGAGTATTGGAATTGCTGCTGCCATTGTTGCCCTTTCTGCGAGAAGGCCAAGGATGAAAATGTACGGCCCGCCAGTGCAAGGCAATTCAAACAAGCATACTGCGAATCCTGCCAAGAAAGCCCCAATTGGAGAGGTAACGGCACCCAAGATTTTTTTGATGCTTGGCCGCCAGCTTCTCGGGATTTCCATTACAAATCCGCCTGCCCCATACCAAAAATAGTCTTTGATGTTTGCCAAGCCAATTATTATTGCAAGCAAACCAATTATTTTGTAGAACCAGTATGACAAGCCGGAAATCTGCAATGCTGAGAATAAACTCAGCCCAAACAAGAAATATGCTATGTAAATTGATAGTGTGAATGCGATGCCAGCTTTCAATGCCTTCTTTTTGTCGCCTGCTGCAAGCAAAGCGCCAAGCAGAATAAGCAGCACTGCTATTGCGCAGGGATTAATCGAATCAACCAATGCAGCGCCGATTACTGTTAGCAGTGAAAGTGCTCCAATGCCTTCCAGCGGCGATTTTTCTCCAGACGTGCCGGTGGCAGTGCCATTTTCAAGGCTTGGGCATTCTGAAGACGAAACTGTCGATATTTCTCCTTCAAGGTTCTCAATTATTGGCTTGTCTCCAATCAAGTATTTTTTTGAAACGAATGCAGCTGGTATCCCTCTTTCGATTTCAGGAACTCCAAATGCCTCAAAGTATTTGTTCAGCAGTAAAGCATTTTGCCTGTCGTTGTAAATCTCGAACTTTTCAATCTTTAGTTCGGGATATTTTTGTCCAAGTTGTTCCAGAAAAGGCTCTACTCTTGCACAGTGCGGGCAGCCGTTGCCGTAAAAGAAGTAAACGCAAGCTGCTTGTTCGCTTTCAATTGCATGCACTGTGCTAAAAAAGAACAAAAACATCGCAAGCAAAATGAAAAAGTGCTTCGTTTTCATATGGTGCTTGACTCCCTTTTTATTTTGTTTATTATTTCTTTGAATAGCTTGCAGTATGCGGGATTGATTTTTGTTACAGATTTCATTTTTATTGTTGAATTCACAAAATCCTTTTTGTAAGGGATTTTGCCTACTATTGGAATGTTTTTTTCTTTTGCAAATTTTTCAATTTCCAAGCAAAATTTTCTATTAAGGTCAGACTTGTTGATGACAATGCCGTGCCTTATGCTGAAATGCTCTGCAAGGTACAGGACTCTTTTCAAATCGTGAAGTGCTGAAGGCGTTGGCTCTGTCACTGCTACAATGTAGTCTGTGCCTGTTAATGAGGCAATTACTGGGCAGCCAATTCCTGCCGCCGAATCTATTAAAACAATTTTTTCTTTTGTTTTTTCTTTTATTTTTTGTGAAACTTTCCTGACTTCTGCCACTACCTCGCCTGAAGCAAGTTCTCCGAGTTTGAGTTCTGATGAAACAAGGTGCACGCCATATTTTTTTCCGGTGTAGATTGTTCCGATTTCTTTTTTTGTTTCGCTTATTGCGTTTTGCGGGCAGGATACTATGCAGGCTCTGCAGCCAATGCAGACATCTTTCACGAAAGCAGGATATTTTTCTTTTACGAATACTATGGCGTTTTGCTTGCACACTGTTGCGCATTTTCCGCATTTAGTGCATTTTTCAAAATTCCATTTCGGGATGGGTTGCAGTACGCTTGAGTGCTTTTTTCTTTTAATTGAAAGCAGCAGGTGGTCGTTTGGGCATTCGAGAAAATAAAAAATTCAAATTTGTTTGGTTATACACCTGAGACAGTAATAAAGCAAATTGATGAAACTGCAACACCAGAATATTTTAATGAGAACAATGTTTATGGCTGTAGGTCATCAATAAAGGATGGAAGGATAATGGTATTGAAATTTGCTGACAGCGCTGAAGCAGGAAAGTACCTGATTGCCTTACAATCCCAGTTAATGGATAACGGCTATGAATTCACTGAAAGGTTGGATTATGAAGAAATAAGCACTTCATTCAAGGCATCCCTTCATGACAGCGGGGGCTATTACACTGAACATTCTTACCTGCTCAAGAAAGGCTCTTACTTAATAATATTTATTGGCGATTTGTCTACCGCCTAATTTTTGTTATAAACCAAAAACAATTAAATTCCCTTAAGCTGTAATTTAATTGAATGAATGAAAACTATTATTCTTTGGGCAAAGAGGAATTATTAAGGAAGCTGAGCTGTTCCGAGTACGGCTTAAGCTCGCAGGAAGCAAATAAAAGGCTTGAAGAGTATGGCCTTAATGACATTTCATTGAAAGACAAGAGGAGCACAATTGAAATTTTCCTTTCCCAGTTCAAAAGTCCACTAATTTTAATCCTGCTTGGGGCAACAGTGATTGCAGGCATTTTGGGCGACCCACAGGACGCACTAATAATTTTAGGGATTGTTGTAATTAACGCCTGCCTGAGCTTCTACCAGGAATTCAAGAGCGAGAAAGCACTGGCAGAATTAAGGAAATACATTTCTTTCAAGGCAAAAGTATTGCGCGACGGCCAAGAAATTGAATTGGATGTAAGGGAGCTTGTGCCAGGAGACATTGTCTTCCTTGAAATAGGCGACATTGTGCCTGCAGACCTAAGGCTAATTAAAGCTGAAGATTTAACCTTGAACGAATCAGTTGTCACGGGAGAATCATTTCCAGTGCACAAAATAATTGAAATAATTAATATTCCCAATACTCAGCTTTCACAGCAGAAAAACATTGCCTTCATGGGCACAAGTGTTGCAGGCGGAGAAGGAAAAGGCATTGTAATTGCAACAGGCGAAAGAACAGAGTTTGGCAGGACAGCAAACATCTTGAGCGCAAAAGAGCCTCCCACAGACTTCCAGAAAAGCATCAAGAAGTTCGGGAACTTCCTCATAAAAATAATTTTACTTCTTACAATATTTGTTTTTGCTTCAAATTACCTGCTCGGAAAAAATTTACTGGAATCTTTCCTTTTTGCTCTTGCACTGGCAGTGGGAATTGCCCCAGAACTCCTACCAATAATAATTACAATATCCTTGTCTGCAGGGGCAGTTCATTTAGCCAAAAAAAAGGTGATAGTGAAAAGGCTTGTGTCCATAGAAGACTTGGGGAACATTGATGTATTATGCATGGACAAGACAGGCACTCTCACAGAAAACCAGATTACCCTGGAGAATTACTTTGATTTTAAAGGAATAAAGTCAAGGGAATTAATTGAATTAGGCCTAATATGCAATTCAGCAATAATTGAGAAAAGTAAAGCAAGGGGAAATGTCATTGATGTTGCAATATGGGATTATGCAAAAAAAGAAGGCATTACACCTGAAAAATTCACTAAAATAAAGGCAATTGAGTTTGACTATGAAAGAAGGAGGATGAGCTTTGTAATAGAGAAAAGCGGCAAAAGGTTTCTGGTTTGCAAGGGAGGCCCCGAATCAATTGTAAGCGTTTGCATTTCAGTGCAGAATGGAAGCCAGTTAATTCCAGTAAAAGAATATGAAAAAGAATTAATTCAAAAATTCCGTGAATTAAGCAATGAAGGATTCAGGGTAATTGCAATAGCAACAAAAGAAATCGAAAAGAAAAAAAGTTATGGAATAGAAGACGAAAAAGAATTGACCTTTAAGGGATTTATTGCCTTCTTGGATCCGCCCAAAAAGACCGCAATCCAGTCCCTAAAAGAATTCCAGAATTTAAATGTTGAATTAAAGGTTCTCACAGGAGACAACGAATTAGTCACAGAGGAAATAGGCAGGGAAATCGGGCTGAAAATAAAAGGAAAAATTATTCTAGGATCAGAAATAGAGAAAATGAATGAAATCGAATTCCTGAAGGCAATAGAAGAAAACAATATCTTTGCAAGGATAACCCCAGAACAGAAATACAGGATTGTTGAAGGCCTTGGAAAGAGAGGCCACATAGTAGGCTTTTTGGGAGACGGAGTGAATGATGCTCCAGCGCTTAAAGCTGCTGATGTAGGCATTACGGTTGACTCTGCAGTAGACGTAGCAAAAGACAGCGCAGACATAATCCTCCTCAAGAAAAGCCTTATGGTGATAGCTGACGGCATAAAACAGGGAAGAAAGACCTTCGGGAACATAATAAAATACATATTTAATACAATAAGCGCAAACTTCGGCAACATGTTCACTTTGGCTTTCTCTTCTTTATTCCTTAAGTTTATTCCGTTGCTTCCAAGCCAAATCCTTCTTGCAAACCTTGTTTCTGATATACCATTAATTACTGTCTCAACAGATAATGTGGACGAAGATTACCTGCACAATCCCAAGAGATGGAACATAAAAACAATAAGCAATTTCATGGTTTACTTTGGAATAATAAGTTCTGTCTTTGATTTTATTACAATCGGCTTTCTTATGTTCATTGTAGGGGCGGACGCAGCAATATTCAGGACTGCATGGTTCCTTGAGTCAGTGCTCTCAGAAATAATTGTTACCTTCGCCATAAGGACTAAAAGGAGCTTCTGGCAGTCGCATCCAAGCAAGGTGCTAATCTACTCCTCAATAGCAGCAATGATTCTTACAATTGCATTAGTTTATTCTCCCCTCGCTTTCCTGTTCAGGTTCGAGAGCCTTGCAGTGCCAGTGCTTGTATCCATAGGCGTAATTCTTTTAGCTTACTTCCTTTTGGTTGAAGGAGCAAAAAAGAAATTCTTCCAAAAGCACGAAATATGATTTAAATTATTGTTTATACCATTTTTCGTATTCTTTGTGGTTTCCAATAGAAAATATTTTTTTTGTTTTTTCTTTTTCACTTACTTCAAAGCATATCCTGTATTGGCCTACTCCTTCCACAAAAAAAACAAAACAGAAGAGAGTTTTGACTATCTTTTACTTTGCCTCTCTTATTGCGTACTTTATTACAATGAATATTACCAGTGCTACAACAAGGAAGTCGATTAATGCTGTAATCAATGCGCCAACCAGAAAGTTTGCCCCTAAAACTGTCACCTTGAACTGCTCGAAGTTTGCTTTTCCCAGGAATATCGCAAGCAGCGGGCTAATAATATCTGTTACAAATGCTGTAATGAGCTTCTGTGCTGCTCCGCCCATAATGAAAGCAATTGCAAGGCCTATGATTTGGTACTTCTTAATGAATTCCATGAACTCCTGAATGAAAGACTTCTTTTTTTCCTCTGGCTTTTTTTGCTGCCATTGCTTCACCCCCCCTAAACCAAATGATAACAATTAATATTTAAAACATGATGCATTTTTATTGATAGGAACACAATGAATTACTCCATTAATTACAGTAAATTGTTCGGCTTTAACGTGAAATGGAACGCAAAAACCATTTCACTAATTCTATTTTTGGCATTAATCCCAAATCTGCTTGGACTGCTGAATTACAGGACGCCTTATGGTTTTACCTTCCATTTCTTTCAGGTAGCAGTATTCTTGGCTGCGGCACTTTACGGGCCAAAGGGGGGAGCAATTTCTGGCGCAATAGGCTCAATGTATTCTGCTGCAATAATGGCGAACCCTTACATTGTACTGGGGAATTTGTTGTTAGGATTATTTGCAGGAATCTTTTTCAGGCTCTTTAATTCTTTGTTGCTCGCAGGAATAACTGCATTCATTCTTCAGGCGCCATACATTTACTTCTCTGACACAGTCCTTGCAGGAATGCCTCATTCTATTGTAATTGCAATCCTCTGGGGCTTGCTTGCAAGTGACATAATATGGGCCTTCACAGCAGGAAGAATCTACTTGAAGGCAAAGAATTTAGTGCACTGAATTTTTAATAATTCTTCAATGCGGCCTGTGCTGCTGCAAGCCTTGCTATTGGCACCCTGAAAGGAGAGCAGCTTACATAGTCCAGTCCTATGCTATGGCAGAATTCAATTGAGTTAGGGTCGCCCCCGTGCTCTCCGCAGATGCCTATCTTCAGTTTCGGATTCTTCTTCCTGCCTAATTCTACTCCCATCCTCATTAGCTTGCCTACTCCCTCGCGGTCAATGGAAACAAAAGGCGACAAAGGCAGAATTTTCTTGTCAATGTAATAAAATAGGAATTTCCCTTCAGCGTCGTCCCTTGAGAGACCGTAAGTTGTCTGCGTTAAATCATTTGTTCCAAATGAAAAGAATTCAGCGTGCTCTGCGATCTCGTCTGCTGTGAGTGCTGCCCTAGGCAATTCAATCATTGTGCCAATAGGAATCTCCATTCCAGTCTTATTCCTTTCCAATACTTCATTGATTTTCTTTTCTGTTATCTCCCTGCACAGCTTTAATTCGTTTGCATGCCCTACAAGAGGAATCATTATTTCAGGCTTTACTATAAGGCCTTCTTTTTTTAGTTGGACTGCTGCTTCGGTTATTGCCTGCACTTGCATTTCAATTATTTCAGGGTAAAGGATTCCAAGCCTGCATCCTCTCAGACCAAGCATTGGGTTGGCTTCATGCAATTCATTCACTTTTTTTAACAACAGCTCTTTTTCGTGCAATTCTAATTCCTTTTCTTTGTTTTTGTTTTGTTCATTTTTGATTGCATTAATTTCTTCGATTAATTGCTCTCTTTGAGGAAGGAATTCGTGCAATGGAGGGTCAATAAGCCTTATTGTCACAGGGAAGCCTTTCATTGCCTTGAATATTTCAATGAAATCCTGCTTCTGCATTTTCTCGAGTTCAGCCAAAAACTTTTTTCTCTCTTCTGTTGAATTGCTCATAATCATTTCCTGCACTAAAGGCAGCCTTTCAGGAGCAAAAAACATGTGTTCAGTCCTGCACAATCCTATTCCTTGGGCTCCCAATTCAAATGCCTTCAATGCATCCTTTGGAGTGTCAGCATTCGCCCTCAGCCCAAGCCTCCTGTACTTGTCAGCCCAGGAGAGGATTGACTGAAAGAATTCTGAAGGCTTTGGCTCAATCAAATTGGCTTGGCCTAAAAAGACATTCCCTGTTGTTCCATCAATTGAAATTAGGTCTCCATCTTTTACAGTATAATTCTTTGCAGAAAAACTTTTTTCCTTTAAATTTATTTTTATTTCCTCGCAGCCAACAATGCAGGGCTTGCCCATTCCCCTTGCCACGATTGCCGCGTGAGCCGTATTTCCTCCCCTTGTGGTAAGTATTCCCTGCGCTGCAATCATTCCGTGAATGTCTTCAGGCGTTGTCTCATTCCTGACTAAAATTACTTTTTCTTTTTTTGATTTTTCTTCTGCTTCCCCTGCAGTAAAAACAACTTTTCCTGAGGCCGCGCCAGGAGAAGCAGGAATGCCTTGAGCTATTGCATCTCCACCCTGTTTAGAGTCAATGGTTTTGTGCATTAACTGGTTCAAAGAAGAGGGTTCAATTCTCAGCAATGCCTCTTTTTCTGTTATGAGCCCTTCCTTCACCATTTCTACAGCAATTCTTACAGCAGCATTTGCTGTCCTTTTCCCCTTTCTTGTCTGCAACATAAATAATTTGCCTTTCTCTATTGTGAACTCCAAGTCCTGCATTTCCCTGAAGTGCTTTTCCAGTAGCCCGCAGTAATTCTTGAGCTGCTCAAAGATTACAGGAAACTCTTTCTCTAATTCGTTTATAGGATTTGGAGTCCTTATTCCTGCCACGACATCTTCGCCCTGCGCATTAGTAAGATATTCCCCGAACAATTCCTTTTCTCCTGTAATTGGATTCCTGGTGAATGCAACACCTGTAGCAGATTCTTCTCCTAAATTCCCGAAAACCATTTCCTGTATGCTCACTGCAGTGCCCCAATTGTCTGGGATATTATTTGCTTTCCTGTAAGCAATTGCCCTCGGCGTATTCCAGGAATTGAACACTGCCTTCACTGCAAGCATTAACTGCTCTTTAGGGTCTTCAGGGAATTGTTTTCTCTTCTCTTTCTTCACTAATTCCATGAATTTTTTTGTTATTGCCTTCCAGTCCTCTGCGTTCAATTCAGAGTCAATCTTTTTCCCGCTTTTCTTTTTTGTTTCCTGAATTATTTCCTCGAATTTCTCGTGCTTTACCCCAAGCCCTACATCCCCGAACATCTGGATAAGCCTTCTAAAGCAATTGAATGCAAACCCTTCATTGCCCGATTCCATTGCAAGAACTTTAACTGTATTGGAATTAAGGCCTAAATTTAATACTGTGTCCATCATTCCAGGCATTGAGGCTCTTGCCCCGCTCCTCACGCTCACAAGCAATGGATTCTTTTTTGCTCCAAAACTTTTTTTTGTCTTCTGCTCTAATTGGCTTAAAGCCCTCTCAATCTGTTCTGCCAGGCCTTCAGGCATTTTTCCGCCTTTCTCGAAGAATTCCACGCAGGCCTCAGTTGAAACAATGAATCCTTGCGGGACAGGCAGGCCTAATGAAGTCATCTCGCACAGGTTGGCTCCCTTTCCTCCCAGGAGCTCTTTCATTCCCGCATTCCCTTCAGAAAAAAAATAAATGTACTTCTTCATAGCCTTTCACCAGCCAACTTAAATTCTTGCATGAATCAATTAAAAAAATTTGTGATTTAACTTATATCTATGTTGAAAAAACTAGCAGTAAGTTTATACAAAATGACGCCAGACCATTATGATGCAATGATTTCAACAGAATTGGAGAATATAATCAAGGGCATGCAAACTTCAAATTCATTTTAATGAATGTTTTGGATTATAAAAGTGATTTGAAATTTGGTATTATTCTTCTGACTTCTGCTTACCATCACGTTGAAGACAAATTCAAAAGCAAGCTCTTGCAGAAAATATTTGAAATGATGAGAGATGATGGAGTGCTTATAATTTATGAAAAAATTATTTCTCCATATTCAAATGAAAGGGAATGGGCTGAAAGCAATGAGCAATTCTACCTAAAAAGAATTGAATATCTCAGAAAGACCGAAAAGGAAAAACTAACTAAAAAGCAATTCAATGCTTTAATGAATCTTTGTGCACTTTCAGTTCTAAAAGAAGAAGAATACAAGACGGACTATAATTACTTAGTCAAAGATTTGCGTAGAACAGGATTCAAGGTATTGAAAGAAACAAAAATCTGGCCGAAACAAAACCTGTTCTGCAATGAAAAAGTAGGCGATTTTGTTTTCGTGGCAAAGAAACCAATCAAGCGCAAAAATTAAATTAAAGATAAATAGTCACTTGATAGAAACAAAAAAATAATTCTTTTCTTGAATTAACCAATAACTTTTTATATTCTTCACTTTAAGAAATAATTTAAGGAGGAATGAAAGCAAAATGAAGAAGTACTTGATTATAGCAGTTGGCTTTATTCTTTTGAGTGGAATTGCAATGGCGCCAACAACTGATGAGGAAACAGCAACAGCTTCTGTGACAGTAAATACTTTTGTTTCAATTACTTTAACTGATTTAAATCAATTAGGAATTGCTTTTGGCGGCCTAGATCCTGGAGCAAGCAATAGGCCAGCAGACCAGAATGCAGGTAATGGAACAGTAAGAATTACGAACGATTTAGTTTCTAACAAGACAATCGATCTTTATAAATACGGCACCAACTTTACTGGAGCTGGCACTATCACAATAAGTAATGTACAATATGATACAGATAATAATGTCTTAGCACCAGCACCTGTGACAATGCCATCAGCTTACACAGACACATTAATTGATTTAGCACCAGGCTCAAGCCAAGAGTTTTGGTATTGGATTAATATTCCATCATCACAAACAGCAGGCGCTTATACTAGTACATTCTACTACAAAGGACAATAAGAACACGGTGAATCACTGAAATGAAAAAATTTCTTTTCTTTTTATTTATTTATATTTGTTTTTTCGGATTTGTTTTTGCCCAAGAACAGCCAAGCTATAACTTTGGTTCAGCCCAAGGAGAGAAAGAATTAACCGTTTCTCCTGGAGGAGAAGTTACAGCAATAATTTACTTTTACAATGTTTTCGGAAATAGGATTACACACATTTCTCTTTCTGTTGCTGAAGCACCAGAGAACTGGAAAATTGAATTTGACCCTGCATTACATTCACAAACATATGATGTAGCAGGAGTATTAACTGAAGTGCAGGAAAATTTATCTGTTGAGCCAAATTTGGTAGTGGAAAAAATTCCAGAAGAAAAAAATGAATTTGTTTACCTTCCTGCTCCAAATATTGGAGGCTTTATTCCAGCAAAAAAAGTTAAAGTAAAAATCAAGGTTCCAGTTGAAGAGCAACTAGGAAAAGAATTCATTCTTAAGATAGAAGGAACAGCTGAATGGTTAGGTCAAACAGGAACAGTTGCATTCAAGCAAGGCAGAAGCTTTGAATACAAAATTACCACTATTTCAAAAGAATTCTATGAAAAAAATTAGAAGAAAAAGATAGGAAGGCAGTAAAATCTGCAGAGGAATTACCTACCCCTCTAACTGCTTTTGTTTCTTTTGTTTCAAGCAATGCACTAAGCGTTATTTTAGTTTTAATAATAATTATTCTTGTTGCATTCATTCTTTTAAAAAGGAAAAGAAAAAGGATTTAATTCTTCTTGAACTATTTATTACTTTATGAGGAAAACAATTACACTTTTTTTGTTTTTTGTCTTCCTTCTTTCTTTTGTTTACTCTCAGGAAGCATCTCTTCAAGCAACTGTTACAGTTAATCCTCCTCCAATGAATTTAGATGTAGAGATTGATGTTATGCCTGAATCTATTGAGGTTGGAGAGGATTTGATTTTTTTGCTTTTACTTCAGAAGGATGGAGAAGAAGAAATTACGGTTGATTTAAAGTATGAGGTATTGAGAAAAAAAGGAAAAGGTAAAGAGGAAGTAATATTAACTGAATACGCTTCAGCCAATTTAAAGAATTACTTGGAGAAAACAGCCTCAATTCATATTCCTTCAACCATAAACCCAGGAAAGTATTATTTGAAGGTTACAGCTTCTTACTTCAATCAAAGTGATTCAGATGAAGCTTCATTCAAGATTAAATCAAAAAATTATCATTGGTTTCTTTGGAGGTTATTTTCTCTACTCAATACTTTTAACAATATTTAAATAGTTTTCACAAGGGAGTTATATATAATGCAATTACAAAGATTTCTTTTAATAGCATTTTTTTTATTAATTCTAAGCCATGGTTATTCGCAAGAATCCTCATTGAATTTAATTACCTACACTTCTTTTGATTTAGGCGCAAAAATTGAATCAAAAGTAATTGAAGAATTAAATGTAAGAGAAGAGGTTAGAGTAATAGTAATATTAAAGGACACTGTAGAAATTCAAGGCTTAAAGAATTCAAAAAGATTTGGTTTATTAAAAGAAAAAATAAAAGGAGTGCAAGAACAATTGCTTTATTCTCTTCCAAAGAATGAATTAAAGTTAATTCGAAAATACAAGAATATTAATGCAATTGCAGGATATCTAACTAAAAATGGGCTGGCAAAATTTCAGGCTTCTCCTTTCATTGAAAGAGTCTATGAGGACAGAATTGCTTATGTTTCTCTCTCTGAAAGCGTTCCATTAATTAAGGCGGACTTAGTTCAAAGTAGTGGCATAACAGGTTTAGGTCAAAGTGTCTGCGTAATAGACACTGGAGTTGATTACAGGCATGTTGATTTAGGTAATGCAAGTTGTGCTATAACTGGCAGTATAATAAGTGGCGTGGAAGCACCAAATTTAGTTGAATCCTCTCATCCTTATTCAAATTATGATAATAATACTTGGACAATCACAAGGCCTGGTTATGAAAACATTGCAGTTCATTTCACTGACATAAATGTAGAAGCAAATTATGATTTTGTATATATTTTAGATGCAAACAACAATATTGTTCAAATGTTTACTGGAGGCTATAGTAATATTTGGAGTATTTCAATTCCAGGAGACACAATTAAAGTTAATTTAGTAGCTAATTATTCAATCACAGATTGGGGCTTTAAAATTGATAAAGATTTAAATGGAACAATTAGTTCAACTTGGAGCAATTGTGGACAAGTAGTTAATGGATTTGATTTTGTTAATAACGATTACAATCCCATGGATGACGAAGGACACGGAACTCATGTTTCAGGAATAATTGCATCACAGAATTCAACTTATAAAGGAGTTGCTTCAGGAGCAAAGATAGTTGCAGCAAAGGTTTTAGATGCTCAAGGCAAAGGTTTTTTTTCAAATGTTACGAGTGCAATTGATTGGTGTATTGAGCACAAAAGTGACTTTAATATTATGGCAATCAACATGAGTTTAGGTGATGGAGGCCAATACAATAATCCTTCAATTCAATGTGATCCTTATGCTACAGCTCAAGCAATTTCTGCTGCAGTAGCCCAAGGAATTTTTGTTGCAGTTGCTTCTGGAAATGAGGCTTACACTAATGGCATTTCTTATCCTGCGTGTGCTTCTGATGCAACTTCAGTTGGAGCTGTCTATGATGCGGATGTTGGGAGAAAAAACTGGGCTCCAACCTGTACAGATAATTCAACTTATGCAGACAAAATCGTTTGTTTTACTAACAGGGATGAAATCCTTGATTTATTGGCTCCGGGTTGTTCAATTACATCTTTAAAGCTTGGCGGAGGCACAGTTGCATATTGCGGAACTTCAATGGCTGCACCGCACGTTGCAGGGGTTGCTGCTTTAATGAAGCAGAATAATCCTTCTTTAACTCCAGGACAAATTAGAGACATAATGAAGAGCACTGGGAAAAGCATTAATGATTCTAGCACAGGTTTAACTTTTCCTAGAGTTGACGCAAATGCTGCAGTGAATTATCCAATGGAATTCGTTAGTATTACCTTGATTGGTTTTCCAGTTGATTTTGGAAGCCTGAATCCAGGAACAAATGATAATAATGCTTTAGGCAATTCAAGTAATCAATACCTTGTACAAATTGATGCAACAACAAATGTAAATGTTGATTTATATCAAAAGGGGACAGATTTTAATTATGGAGTTGAAACAATTACAGTAAACAACATGAGCTGGAATTCTACAAATAATCCATTAACTGCAACAAATATGACTACTTCCTATAATTTAATTCAATCAAATATTGCTCCAGACACAAACGTAAACTTGTATTACTGGTTAGACATTCCAGTAGGAAAAATTGCTGGAGCTTATTCTTCAACAATTTCAATTAAAGCAGTAAAAACAGGAAGCAGCCCTTGATAACACAAAAATTAAAAAACCAACAACACAACATATTTTTGGGGTGCATTGAAATGAGCTGCGGAGTCTGCGGACCAAAAAGGAAGGCAAAGAAGAAAAAGAAGAAATAATTAAAAGCAAATTTTTTTCTCTTTCTCATTTTTTTTCTCTTTTTGGTTTATTCCAATTTAAAGCTTTTGCGCACTAATTTTATTTATTAATGCAGGGGTACCGAAGTGGACAAACGGATCAGGTTTAGGCGAATAACAAGTAATTTAATTTTTTATTCGGAAAGACCTGATGGCTCAGTGCCTTCGGGGGTTCGAATCCTCCCCTCTGCAATGCAAGTGATTAAAATGAAGAAAAGAAAATACAAAATTGAAATTAGGATTGGAAGGAATTTTGCTGAAGATGTCAAAAGAATTGTTGATAATCCTAAAAAACTTCCTAAGCATGATGTAATATGTGCTGATTCAGTCAATGACCTCCAAACATTGTTTGCGCCCAAAAAAATTGAATTAATGAGGTTGATGAAAACAATAACTGCTTAAATTCTTTCCTTCAATTAATTTCAAAGGAGATTTTTTTATGGCCAAGAAAGCTGTTTTTGTGATTTCCCCAAAAGATTTCAGGGACGAAGAATTGTTTTTTACTAAAGAGGAACTGGAGAAAAAAGGAATCAAGACTGTTATTGCCTCCCTCAAGACAGGCGAATGCATTGGAATGCGCGGGGGGAAAGCAAATTCTGAAATCACAATAAACCAGATTAATTCAAAGGATTTTGATGCAATCATATTTGTTGGAGGCTCAGGGGCTTCAGTCTACTTTGACAACAACATGGTGTTAAAGATTGCAAGGGAATTCGCTGAAAAAAACAAGATTGTTGCAGCCATATGCATTGCCCCAAGCACTCTTGCAAACGCGGGCCTCCTTAAAGGAAAAAAGGCAACTTCCTTCCAAAGCGAGGCAGCCAACCTGAAGGAAAAGGGGGCAATAGTCACAGGAGAGCCTGTTACAGTTGACGGAAAAATAATTACTGCTAATGGACCTGGAGCCGCAAGAGAATTTGGAAGAAAAATTGCTGACGCGCTAAAATGAAAAGGCAAAAAAAATGGAATGCAGGCAGAAAATTAACTTAAAGAAATGCACTTGCACTTACCCTAATTGCTCTAGGAAAGGCTTATGCTGTGAGTGCATAAGGCACCACAGGGAAAATAATGAATTGCCGGGCTGCCTTTTCTCTAAAGAGGCAGAAAAATCTTATGACAGAAGCTTGGAAGCATTTTTGAAGGATCAGAGATAAAAGTGAATGAATTGCCTGAAGATTACCTGAAAGAGAAAGGATTGCATTTAATTAAAAAAATCTCTAAAGGCCATTCCTCTGAGGTTTTTCTTGTTGAAGATTCAAAGAAGAAAAAGTTTGCGCTGAAGATAGAGAAAAAGACTTCAACTCGCTATAGGATGGCTGAAAGAGAGGCAGAGAATTTGAAGCTTGCGAACTCTTTTTCTATTGGCCCTAAACTTATTGATTTTGATTTAAGCAAGAGAATTATTTTAATGGAATTCATTGAAGGGAAAACTTTTTCTGAATGGCTGTTCAAGGAAAACCCTTCAAGGAAAACCTTGAAGAAATTCATTGGGAAACTCCTATTACAAGCAAGGAAACTAGATGGATTGGGTTTGGACCACGGCCAGCTTGCAGGAAAAGGAAAGAATATTCTTGTGAGAAAAAATTTGCCTGTAATAATCGACTTTGAGAAGGCCTCCAGGGACAGGAAGTGCCATAACTTCAATCAATTGCACTCTTTTCTCTTCAGGAACCCTAATTCTGCAATAACAAAAAAAGTGAAGAAAATATCAGGGAATTCAATTAATTGAATTCAAGGTAAAATATATTAATTAATTAGCCCTTATTAAATAAATGAACCACAAAAAAGAAAATTCTTCAAGTTTTTGGCGCAAGATAAAGCGCTTCATTAAGCACAATTCTTTTTTGTTTCCAATCGCCTTCATGGCATTTCTTATCTACAGGATAATCCAGAAGCCTACAAGGGTAACTTATCCCTGCCAGAGGACAATATGGCCTTCAATGATTTCAGTGTTTATTGCTTTTATTCCAGCGCAATCAAATTTTTTAAGGGAATTCTTCAAAATATTTTTAAACAAAAAAAACCTTTTCATGATTCTAATAATTTTTTGTGCTTTAATTGCAGCAGAAAAATTGATTGAATTAAATGACTACAACAGGCAGTTAAACCACAGCCCAATAGGCTCTGCAAGCGCAATCTACTTTCAGGGAAGCATTCCAGCGCACAGGGTTGTAATGGTTCGCGACACAAGAGCAACCAACTGGAATTATTCAACAGGCTATTACGGAGACTATGTAGACCAGAGCGTTGTAAACAACATGGTTGACACAGGGGTAATGCGCTTAACCAATACCTCAAATATTACAGAGGCATGGCAGACAATTCTTCCAGGCTATGCTTCAGGGCAAAAGATTGCAATTAAGGTGAACTTCAATAATTCAGAGTATGTTTCAGACCCGTGTACTAGCTCGTATCCTTCAACTTATGTTGACGCAATGATTCAGCCAATTAATTCAATAGTGCGAGGCCTTAAACTGATTGGAGTGCAGGAACAGGATGTTTATGTCTATGATGCTTCAAGGGCAATTCCAATACGCTTCATGAACGGAAAATTATACAACATCCAGTTCTTCGGGAACAGAAACAAAGTCTGCCCTGGGGCACAGGCAGCAACATTCAATAACACCACAGACCCAAGCAGATTCATTAATTTCTCTAATCCAAGCATTCCCCAAAGAAGGGTTCCGGACTTACTGTTGGAGGCGTCCTACTTAATTGAAATAAATTTGATGAAGTCTCATTCAACTGCAGTTACTGGTTCTTTCAAAAACCATTTGGGCACAATGGACGGCCAAATAACAAGCACGCACAATTACCTTTACGACGCAACAAACAATCCCTTGGTTGACATCTTCAGCAATTCAAACATAATAAACAAGACCAAACTAATTATTACCGACGGCCTTTACGGCGGCTTCAGATACAATAGCACTCCAGCGAGATGGGCATCCTTCAATAATGATTCACCAAATTCTTTGTTCTTTTCAATTGACCCTGTAGCAATTGATTCAGTTGTATTTGACTACATTGACAGGGAAGCCAACTTAGGCTCCTTTACTAAAATGAGCCCTTACGACCACGACCACTTAGTTGACGCAGCAAACAGGGGCTTTGGAGTGCACGAGCACTGTCCGCTAACAGCAAATTGCACTTCAATTGAATTCATTGACGTAAACATGGAAGCAACTTCGTGTACCAACGGCCAAACTCGTTCATGCAGCATAGCGCATTACGGTATTTGCGCTGTAGGAACAGAAACCTGTACTAACGGAGTGTGGGGCGGATGCCCTTTACCTCAAACTGAATCCTGCAATAATTTGGATGATGATTGTGATGGCTCAATTGATGAGTTTTTAAGTAGGTCTTGCAGTGTTTCTCATGTTGGAGCCTGCGCTGTTGGAAATGAGACCTGTTCCGCTGGCTCCTGGTCTGGCTGTCCTTCTCCATCAACTGAGGTTTGTTCTAATGGAATTGATGAGAACTGTGATGGAACAGACTTGAATTGTTCTAGTTGCCCTCAAGGCCAGATAACTTCAAGGTGTTTATGCGGAGGCAATGCTTATGATGCAAATGCAGGCGGCTACTACTGCAATAATTCCTTTCAGTCAGCTCCATGCACCCTGCCTGACACTATTGCGCCATCTGCAATAACTGATTTGAATACCTCAAATATTACTGAAACCACAGTCAATCTCTCTTGGAGGGCTCCTGGCGATGACGGGAATTTGGGTGTTGCCTCTCAGTATGATTTAAGATATTCTTTTACCCCAATTACTTCTTCTAATTGGGCTACAGCAACTCAGGTTATAGGAGAGCCTGCTCCTGCTGTAGCAGGAACACTTCAGTCAATGACTGTTGCAGGACTTCAATCCAATACAACATATTATTTTGCAATTAGAACTGCTGACGAGGTTCCAAACTGGTCTTCTTTAAGCAATGTTGTTTCAGCAAAAACTTTGCTTGTGCAGTGCACTCCTAACTGGCAGTGCGGTCCCTGGACTCAATGCTTGGACAGAAACCAGAGCAGGACTTGCATTGATCTGGACTGTAATTCTCCTGGGAGAGTTGAAACGCAATCATGCGGGGACTGCAATGCAGGCCAAATCCAGTCATGCACAATTGAATCCTGTGAAGGCACTCAGTCATGCACTGCCCAATACGTTTGGGGATCCTGCGTGAAAGCAGACTTATGCTGTGGCGTTACATGCAATGATGGAAGCGACTGTACAACAGATTCTTGTAGTGCAGGGCAATGTTCTTTTTCTTCTATCCCCAATTGCGGTGGCGGCGGAGGAGGGGGAGGCGGTGGAGGCGGTGGCGGTGGAACACCCCCACAAAAAGAATTCTTGGTTGAATTAAATCCTTCCACAGTTAATGCAGGAGAAAATTTTAATGTAATAGTAAAAGACTCAAGCACAAAGAATGCAGTGCAGAATGCCTCTGTAGAGTACGCAAAGGAATCAAAGCTCACTGATACACAAACGGAACTGCTGTATTCACTGCAAAAGAGGGTTATTCTCTGGTTACAGTGAGGAAGGACGGCTACAACAGCAACACACTAAGAATAAATGTAATAAGCCAGACTCCAAGCTCTTTGTGCGGTAATGGGGTTTGTGATTTAGGTGAAAGTTACTCAAACTGCCTTCAAGACTGCCCTGAAGAAAAAAAGAATTTACTGAGGGTTGCAACAGAAAGCCCTACAGTTGTTTCAGGGGAGAGAGTGAATGTTGTTGTAACAGAAGAGAATGGCAATAGTGTTGCTGGTGCTACCGTAATTTATGCTGGAAAGGGTTATACAACAAATGTTAATGGGAGAGTTGAATTGACTGCAATCAAAGGCTTTACTGTTATTACTGCAAGGATGGAGGGCTTTGAGCCAGGCTCTGCAATGCTTAAATTTATTACTGCTAGAATAAAGCCTGAGTGTGGCAATGCAGTCTGCGAGGAAGATGAGAATGCCTTGGCCTGCCCTGAAGACTGCAGAGAAGAATTGGATTTAATGCCTTTTACTGTTGCCGGAATTGCCTTGGTTCTGATTGTGTTGTTTGCTGTAATAATAATGAAAACAAAAATGAAGGCCGCCAAGCCAGCATAACTTTGCGTCTGCTTTGCCGAAAGTTTTTTATAGGTGAAAGAACATTATTCTTGTTTGGTTGAATATGAGCGAATTATCCTTGTCTGCAATTGAAAGAATCATAAGGAAAGGCTCCGGCCTTAGGGTGAGTAACGACGCAGCAAAGGCCTTAGGGGAACTCCTTGAACTGGAGGGAGAGAAGATTTCAAGGCAGTCAGCAGAGTACGCCAGGCACGCGAAAAGGAAAACAGTAACAGCAGAGGACATCAAGCTCGCAGCAAGAAAATGATTTTTTAATTCTTTAATTCAATTTTCAGATTTTTCCAATTATTTTTTCCAGGTATCCTAAAATTATTTCGTGTGTTTCTTCCTGGGCCAAATGGGTTGTGTCAATGACCAGATTGAATGGCTTCAGGTCTTCGCCTGCAGTGAAGCCGTAAATCTTCTTGTAGATTTTCTTTGTTGCGAACTCTTTGTGCTTGATCCTCTTCAATACTTCCTTGAACGGAAGATTGTCTCTCACTGCAATCCTTTTGGCTCTCTCTTTGTCATCAACCTTAAGCCAGATCTTGAATCCTTTCCTGCTTAAGTAGCCCATAGTCCAGGAATCCATTGCAACCTTCCCTCTTGAAATTATTTTGAGCAGTTGCCCGTCAAGGATTTTGTCGAACTTGCTGTTCTTGAGCCTTTGCTTGAAGTATTCTTTTCCTTCCCTGCTCTCCCACCACCCAATATTTTTTTCTGACGGCTCTTCACTTAAATCCAATTTATGGTCTTCCTTTAATTTCCTTAAAAGCCCTGAAGAGTGCACGCACTTCAAATTGAATTTTTTTGCTATTGCCTCAACTAATTCAGACTTCCCTGAGCCGCTGAAGCCTGAAACAATTATCACAGTCATTTCAAAACCTCCATTTTGAAATATTTCAATTCTATTTGAATTGAAATCATGGTTTAGACCTCCTTTCCCTTTCAAATGTCGTTATCCTTTGAGGTAAATGCTTTTGCCTGAAAAGCCTTCTAACAGATCTTACCATTATTATTTCTCCTAAATCGTCTTCTTTAATAAAAATTAATACAATTATTCCAGACAGGAATGCAAGGCTTGCGGTTATGGCAAATAATCCTTGGAATGAAAAGAAGGTTACAATTATTCCTCCAATTAAAGCCGAAGCCGCCGTAGCGTAACCGTAAGCTGTATTCCATAAGCCCCACTGCTGGCTTTCCTTTTGCGGCTCCAAGCTTTTGCTGAAAAGGCCGTCATATGCTGGGGTTCCAATTGCAGTGAACATTCCAATAAAAAATTCTGCAATAAAGAGCTGCCCAACAGAATTAATGAATATTAGGCTGTAGTAAATTATTGCATTGCCGAAAATCAGGATTAACATAAAGGATTTTTTTGAGAACCTGTCTGCAAGAAGGCCTGCAGGGTACTGGAGGCTCGCGTGAACAAATGCTGCAATACTCCACGCAATCCCTGCATCAATTAGTTTTCCTCCAATGTTTTCAACATACAAGGCATAGATTGGAGTAAGAAGCCCGACAGCAAAAGCAAATATTGCCTCTATTACAAGCAGGAAAAAAAGGGTTTTCTTCAAAATTTCTCACTCAATTATTAATAATTAATTTTTCTCAAACGCTAATTATTTTAAGGCATTCCATTATTTATAGCTTTAGGTGAAACAAAAAATGCCTGCCTATTCAGGATTCATTGAATTGAATTACAAGCCCAACAAAAACGATTTAATTGCAGGGTTCTTCCTTGAACCAAACAACTGCGCTTTTGCTGAAGCAGCCCAGGCGATTGCATCAGAGTCAAGCATTGGAACCTGGACTGATATTGCAACACTCAAAAAAGAAACCCGGGAAAGATTGAAGGCAAGAATTTTTTACTTAAACGAAAAAGAAGGCACAGCAAAAATTGCCTATCCCCTGGAATTATTTGAATTAGGAAATATCCCCCAGCTCTTGAGTTCTGTTGCAGGAAATGTCTTTGGAATGAGCATAGTGAATAATCTGCGCCTGCAGGATATTGAATTCCCCGAAGCTTACATTAAAGCATTCAAAGGGCCAGAATTCGGAGTGCAAGGAATAAGAAAATTAATGAGAATAGAGAAAAGGCCTTTGATTGGAACAATAATAAAGCCTAAACTGGGGTTGAACGAAAAAGAGCATGCAAAAGTCGCATACAATGCATGGCTTGGAGGCATAGACATAGTGAAAGACGACGAGAACCTGACCTCAATGCCTTTCAATAACTTCCAGAAAAGAGTGCAAGAAACCTTGAAGATGAGGGACAAAGTCCAGGAGGAAACAGGAGAAAAGAAGATTTACATGCCCAACATTACAGCTGAATGCAATGAAATGCTGAAAAGAGGCAAATTCATTAAGGAGGCAGGCGGAGAATACGCAATGGTTGACTTAATCACCTTGGGCTTCAGTTCACTGCAATCCTTGCGCGATGCAGAATTAAAATTAGTATTGCACGGGCACAGGGCAATGCACGCTGCTTTCACTCGAAACCCAAAGCATGGCATTTCAATGCTTGTAATTGCAAAGCTCTGCAGGCTGATTGGATTGGACCAACTGCATGTCGGGGCAATTGTCGGGAAAATGACAGGCGAGAAAGAGGAAGTGAAATTGATTGGAGAGGAAATAGAGCAGCAAATTATCACAGAAAAAGAGGAAAGCCATTTGCTTGCAGAGAACTGGTTTAATATAAAGCCAGTGTTTGCTGTCTGCTCAGGAGGCCTGCACCCCGGCAAAATTCCTGCTCTAATTCAAGCAATGGGAAGAGACATTGTAATTCAGGCAGGGGGCGGAATTCATGGTCATCCAAAAGGCACGATAGCAGGAGCAAAAGCCATGAGGCAGTCAGTGGAAGCCACTATAGCAGGAATTCAATTGCACGAGTATGCCAAAACCCACAAAGAATTAAGAGAAGCATTAGAGAAATGGAAGGACTAATTTCATTTCCTAATTTCTTCATCATCTTTCATTATCTGCTCTGCGTTCTTTTTCTGGTAATCCAAAATTTTCTTTTTCAATTCAGGATTCTGAAGAGAGAAAATTTTCACTGCTGCAAGAGCTGCACCTTCAGCTTCAATCATTGTAGTGCAGGAAATCCCTGAAGGCATCCTCAAAGAAGAAAGCAAATCCATTCCGCCGAACTTCTCTGAATAAGGAGGGCAGGTGATGACTGGGTTTTGCGTGTTCCCGTCCAAGACGCCGCATAATGCATTGCTCCTGCCTGCAACAGCAATGTAAATTAGGTTAGAGTGCTTTAAATCCAGTTCCTTTACTGCCTTAAGAAGGTGCTCTGTTGTCTTGTGCGCTGAAGCAATCCTGTAGCAGAATTCAATTCCAAACTTCTCCAATGTTTCAGCAATCTTTTTTGCGTGCTCTAAATCGCTTTTCGAGCCCATCAGAATTGCAACAAATTCATTCAATCACATCACCTTCCATCCAAGAACTGCTTGTATTCTTCAACTGCTTCCCCTATGCTTGGGGTTTCTTCCCAGAATTTTTTATTGCACCATTCTTCAGTAACAGACTTGTACATATTGGAGACAATCTCAACCAATTCTTTCGACAGCCTTTGAGGAGCAGGCCATTCTTCTTTAGGCAGCCTTTTTGCTTTTGCTTCCTCTATTTTCTTGTACCATTCAGTCTTCAGATAATAATCTCTTAGAACCTGCTTGCTTATGTGCATTCCATTGAAAAGCATTCTGTTTTCGTCCAGTGTTCCAACAACGTCCACAAGCATTAATTCCCTTTTTGGAGAGAGAGCAAATTCTACTTTTCCGTCAGCGTGCTCCAAGCCAATTTCTTCTGCTTTCTCTGTGAGAAAGCCATTAATCAGAAAAGTTTTTTCTTTCAATTCATTCAATTCCTTTTCCTTCAATCTTGCAAGGCTTTGCGCTTCACTCCATGACAGATACCTGTCTGTCTCCTCCAGTTTAGTGCTCACGTCAAGCAATGGCTTCTCTAGTTTCTCTCCTGGCTTAGGCATTTCCTTCAAGCCTAAGTCCTTGAAATTCAGTTCACCTTTTGCAATTCTCTTGAATACACTGCTTCCTTCCGGAAGAGAGTTCCTAAAAATTATTTCTAATGGAACCAAATAGTTTGAACTTGAGTCTTTCAGCTCATTCTTCTGCGGCCTTAAAACTTGAACTAAATTCACTTCCATTTCATTTCCTTTTAGCAGTTTCCTGTAATGGCTTTTCACACCCCTTTTCTCTAATTCCTCGAAATTGAATGCAGCCATCCTGCATAATGCTTCTCCCTTGAATGGAATTACGTCAGGCATTTTGCCGTAATCGAACACAGAGTAATCGTCTGTGAAACTGAATACACCTAAACCCATTTCTTTTTCTGAAGGCTTTTTTATTACGCTCAAATCCTTTACAGAACCCATTTTTTTCACCTCAAATATTTCAGAAAACTGCTTCCTCTTTTCTTACAATCAATTCCTTGTATGGATTTAATTTCTTTTCTAATTTTTTTGAGAATTCAATGCATTTTTCTTCTGCCAAGCCCAAATGCTTTCCTGCATCTAACAGTTCTTCAATCCTTTCCCCAGAAATTTTTTCTTTTATTCTTGCATCCTTTGCAAGAAGCTCCTTCAAGGGATTGCTTTTGCCTTCTGTTACTGCATTCCAGGCATTAATTGAATGCTCTCTTATTATTTCATGGCTTTCCTGCCTGCCCAAGCCTTTTTCAACCAATTCCATTAACACTGCCTCTGTTCCGGCAAATACTCCATAATTCAATAAATTATTTTCAACCTGCTTTTCGTTCACCTTCATTCCCTCAATCACTTTCCCTGCAATAATCAAGGCTTCGTCCAATGCAAGGAATGCCTCTGCAATTATAATTCGCCTGTTGGCTGAATCATCCAATGTCCTCTCCAAAACAGAATTGGCTGCATTGTCCCACGCAATCTTAGGCATAGAGGAAACAAACCTTGTGAGAGAGCATATCCTCTCTGAATTCATTGGGTTTCTCTTGAAAGGCATTGCACTGCTTCCAACCTGCTTTTCCTTGAATGGTTCATTCCATTCACTGAAAGGCGTTGACTGCAGGACACGAAAATCCAAAGCGAATTTATGCAGTGACTGGGCAATTGAAGAAAGAACATTCAATACAATGAAATCTTCTTTTCTCGGATAGGTTTGAGTGCTCACATAAAAGTAATTCAATTCCAATTCCTTCATTACCTCTCTCTCTAATTCTATTGCATTCAAATTCTTTCCCTCAAGCAGTTTGGTGTAAGAAGCATAAGTGCCTACTGCGCCCTTCAATCCTTTCCCCTTCAAATTTTCTTCTGCGAATTCTAATTGCTCTAAATCCATTAATAGTTCTTGGGCGTAATTGCACAGCCTGTATCCTACTGTACTAGGCTCTGCTGACTGCAAGTGCGTGAAAGCAATGCAAGGCCTTCCTTTATGCTCCAAAATCTTTTTGTCCAGCAAGTTCAGGCAATTGACAAGCTTTGCTTTAATTAACTGCAGTGCTTCCTTCATCCTTATTACATCTGCGTTGTCTTCAATGTCCATTGAGGTTGCCCCTAAATGGATTTTTTTCCCTCCATTAGGGCACTGCTCAGCAAAAGCCTTCACTTCAGCCATTAAGTCATGCCTTATCTCTTTCTCTATTTCATGGCTTCTCTGAAGATCAATTTTCTCCTTGTTTGCCTCCAATTCATTCAATTCCTCCCTGCTCACAAGCCCTGCATTCATTTGCGCTTTAGCTAAAGCAACCCAGATCTTCCTCCAAAGCTTCCTGTACTCAATCTCTGAAAAAATAGTTTTCATTTCCCTGCTGCCGTAACGCCAGGTAAAGACACTCAAATAAGAATCAAAACCAAAGGATGCCTCTTCAGCCAATTGCCCCACCAGAAAAAATACTTTAAGAAAACAATTTAAAAATCAATACAAAGCAATTTTTTTAAATGAATAAAGTGAATTTCAGCCAGAAAGCCTGGGAGAAAATGAAGGAAATCCCGAAAGGCAGAATTTCAACTTACAAGGAAATTGCAAAAGCAATAGGAAAACCCAAAGCAGTGCGCGCAGTAGGGAATGCCTGCAACAAGAATCCCTTTGCCCCGAAAGTACCCTGCCACAGGGTAGTGCAAAGCAACGGCAAAATAGGAGGCTTCGCGCAAGGAATTAAAAAAAAGAGAGAATTGCTGGAAAGCGAAGGCCTCAAAATAAGAAAAGGAAGGATTGTGAATTTTGAAGAGAAATTGTTCAAATTCTGATTAAAGCCTGAATTTTTTTTCCTCTTTTTCTGTTTCGTCTTTTAAGTATTGAATGAATTCTTCCTTGTAGTTTTGGATGTCCAAGGTTTTACCTGTCTCAAGGAAGTGCATTATGTTCCTTATGAAGACATTGCTTCCAATGATGTCAGGCAGGATAACATAGTCTGCGCCTGCCTCGTATAATTTCAATGCGGCTTCCTTTGATTTGGCGCGAGAGAAAATTGTAATGTTTGAATTAAGGTTGCGTGCCTTCTTTGAAAGGAATAAAGACCTTTCAATTTCAGGAATTGTAATTATAAGCAGGGAGGCATTCCTTAAGTTCACTTTCTCCCAGAGCTCGTCATTCTCGATGTTCCCGTAAATTGCTTTGAGTCCTTTCCCTATCTGCTCGAATACAACTTCAGGGTCGTGGTCTACTACAATAACAGAATGCAAGTCATTCAATGCAGAGGCAATGCCAGAGCCTGTAACCCCGCAGCCCATTACAATAATGTGCTTTGAAAGCTCTGTTGTCTCGGGGATTCCCTCCAGTTCCCTTAATTTTTTCCTGAAGAACATGTTCTCCAAAAAAGGATTATTATAGCGCGCCAGCCTCAAATAAATTCTTTCGCTGAAATCTATGAGGTAAGGGGTAATGGTCATTGTGATTGCAGTCACAATAATAATAATTGAGTAAATGTCCCGGGAAATGACATTGTGGGTTAATCCCTGGTTTGCAATAATGAAAGAGAACTCTGATACTTGCGCCAAGCCCAATCCAACTAAAACCCCAATCCTGAAGCCGTAGCCTCCAAGGGCAGTAATTCCAACGAAAATCAAGGGCTTCAAGATTAACACAATCACAAACATTACTGCTGCAAGAAGCAAGGCGTAACCCAAAGACATCGAGGAAAGGAAAGGCATTATCTGCATTCCCAGTGAAACAAAAAATATTGTTACAAAGAAGTCTCTCAAGCCCTTGATTTTTGAGGCCAATTCAATGTTGTAAGAGAGAGAGGAAAGGGAAAGCCCTGCAAGGAATGCCCCGACAGCAGGAGAGAAATCCAGCAGGTAAGACATAAAAATGAATAGAAAGCACATGCTCACTGCAGTCAAATACATTAATTCCTGAGATTTAATGGAGAAAGTTAATAGCTTTGAGAAGACATATCTTCCAAGCATGAACGCAAGGAACACAAGCAAGGCTCCCTTAAGCAGGGTCATGCCTAAAAATCCCAAGGAAAAGAATTGAGTGCTCCCTGCAAGCAATGGCAAGGCAAAAATTACAATCAAATCCTGCATTACAAGGAATCCAATCATGAGCCTTCCGTGCAGTGTGTTCAAGTGATGGTTGTCTGAAAGAATTTTCACCACAATTGTGGTACTACTGAATGCCAGAATCAAACCCAAATAAATTGAGGTAAGCAAAGCCAATCCTAGCAAATAAGAGAATATTGCAGTGAACAAAACAATCAATACAACTTGAAGGCCTGTGCCAAATAATATCAGCCTTCCAATATTCTTCATTTTGTTTAAATCTGATTCGACCCCAACAGTGAACAGAAGGAAAGCAATGCCTAGTTCGCTTAACAGCCTTACTGGTTCAGTGTTCCCTATAATTCCAAATCCTATTGGGCCAATTATGAGGCCTGCAATAATGTATGCAAGAATCATTGGCTGCTTCAAGAGCTTTGTTATTATAGCAGCAATAGTGGCAAAAACAACAATGATTCCTACATCGTACACTATGCCCAAAGTGGAAACAGAACCCAGCCCGGCAAAAAACGTGACATCAATCATTCAATCAACCCAAATTCATTTCAATCCACTTCAACCTGTGGATTGAAATATTTCAAGCATAGCTTGAAATCAGTAAAAATAGCGAATTAAAAGAATAAAAGCTTTATGCAGAAAATGAGGAAAATGAAAAAAAGAGAATTGTTAATTTCTTTTCCTGCTGACACTTTTTCCTGTGTGAATTAATTCGTTTTTTATTCCAGCAAGCTCTTTCCCTTGATCGTAAACCATCTTCCATAAAATTGCCTGCGAGCCAAGCAGGGCTGCAGCCAGTGTTTCTGCTTCAGGCGAATGCCCAAAAACCAGCCAGGCAAGAATAATCAAAGCAAAAACCAGGAAAACCCAGAAAACTATTGTCTTCCAGTCAACCATTCAAACACCTTTCATTAAACTGAAAACAATCAAAATAATCACAATAATTATCACAACCAAAATTATTACGTCAGACAAATTCAATTTCATACTTAATTAAAGAAATAGTTTCTCCTTAAAAAGATTTCTCTACGACAATCACCAAACCTGCAGAATTAACTTGAATTCCTTGTTGTACAACAACTGTATATTCCCAATTATTTTCTCTTTCTTCTTGCTACTGGTCCTTTAGAGAAATATAAATCTTTGGCTTTGCCTTTTATTACTGGATAGGATGGAGGCACACTAAAAGACTCTAATTTTTCTTTAACCTCTCTTTTTAATTTGCGTCGTTCTCGTGTCCACGTCCCTTTAGTAGAAAGTCTTCCAATTCCATGAGCCCATTCTCTTATTTTATGTATCTTCTTCTTATCTCTTATTTTTTTAAAAGGTTTTTTCATTAGCCTATCACCTCATTTAATAAAACTCTTTTCTCCTATAAAAACCTTGCCCAAAATTCGCTTCATTTTACTCTCTTCCATTTCACGCCGTCTCTGGTGTCATCCAATTGAATGCCTTTCTCCAGCAGTTCTTTTCTGATTGCATCTGCTTCAGCAAACTTCTTTTCCTTCCTGTACTGCTCTCTCTTTTTTATGAGGTCTTCAATTTCTTTTTCTATTTTCTCTTCCCTGAACCCAAGGAGTCCAAGCACTTTATCAAACTTATTCATTAAAGCAAGAACTTTTTTGGCATCCTTCTCTCCCAATTCATTTGAATCCATAAGCCTGTTTGCTTCCTTCATGAAGTCAAATATCCTGCTTAAAGCAAGAGCAATGTTCAAATCATCATCCATTGCGTCCTCAAATTCTTTTTCTATTCCTGCAATCAATTCATTAATCTTCTTGTTCTCCTTTTTTTGCTTTATAGTCTTCAATTTTTCAATGAACTCCCTGAACTTTTCTATTACATTCTTTGCTGAATTCAATCCTTCAAAACTTAAGTTTAATTCATTCCTGTAATGGGTTGAAATGAGAAGGAATCTGATTGCTTTAGGGTCATAATTTTTTTTGAGGAGGTCCCTTAAAGTGTAAAAATTTCCCAAGGACTTTGACATCTTTTTTCCTTCTACGATCAAGTGAGAATTATGAAGCCAGTAATTCACAAACTTTTTGCCTGTAGCTCCCTCGCTTTGGGCTATCTCGTTCTCGTGGTGCGGAAACATGTTGTCAGTTCCGCCCGTATGAATGTCAAAGCTTTCCCCCAAATACTTCATGCTCATTGCACTGCATTCAATGTGCCAGCCAGGCCTTCCTTTCCCTAATTCAGCCTCCCAGAATACATTGCCGTCCTCTTCGCTCCATGCCTTCCATAAAGCGAAATCCTTTGCCTCCTCTTTCTCGTACTCGTCCTGGCTTACCCTTGCGCCTTCCTTTAATTTCTTTATTTTGAAGTGGGACAGTCTTCCATAGTCCTTGAATTTCTTTATGCTGAAATAAATGCTTTCGTCTTCGCCCTTGTAGGCAAGACCTTTCTTCAATAATTTTTTTATTAATTCAACCATTTCAGGAATATGCTTTGTTGCTTCAGGGTAATGCTCTGCCTTCTCTATGTTCAAGGTTTGAATGTCTTCAAAGAATGCCTTCTTGTATTTCTGCGTGAATTCATTCAATGATATTCCTTCTTCTTTTGCTCCCTTTATTGTCTTGTCGTCAACATCAGTCAGATTTATTACCTGCGTTACCTTGAATCCCTTGTATTCCAAGTATCTTCTCAGCAGGTCGTCAAAAATGTAAGCCCTGTAATTCCCTATGTGCGGATAATTGTATACAGTAGGGCCGCAGGTGTACATTCTAACTTCCTTTGCCTTCAAGGGCTTGAATTCCTCTTTCTTTCTTGAAAGCGTATTATAAAACTTGAGCAATTCCACCACTACATTATTATACAACCAAAAACAATAAAATTGCTATGCCTAAAGGAAAAAGAACAAAAACCCCAAACTGGATGGTAAAAGGCCGGCAGAAAGATTTGAGAAACAAGCCTAAACCTAAATGGGATTTCAGAAAAAAACCTGAACGCCCATTGGATTCAGGGGAAATACACATGTTTGCAATGTATCACGGAAAACAATTAAGAAAATCGGGAATCAGAAAAATAACTGAAACAGAAAATAAATTTGTAATAGAATATGTTGACAATGCCGTGCAATTCCTTCCTAAGCCGCATTTGAAAAAATGAAATAAAAGGAAAACTTATGCCCTCAAAAATTTTCAGCCAAGTGAAAAAGAGAAAAAACGTGCACGGCAAATTAAAAGGCCAGTGGAGGTATGTTGAGCGCATTAAAAGATTAAATCCAGGTCAAGTGAAGTCATTCCTAAATAATTACAGAAAACTTCTATGCATTTCTAAAGAGGAGGCTGCCAAAATTAAAATAATAACCGAAAAAAAAGACGTCCTTGTAATTTGGTATGATAAAAATAAACGCCGCACTGTATCCAAAAGCCTCCTGAAAAAATAAAAAATCAGTCATATTGAGAAAGGTGATGTGAATGGGTTTTGGTCCTCGCTCTTATAGACAATTCAAAAAGGTCAGAGGTCGCAAATATTCTTCGTATGGTGAATTAACTAGATTCATATATGAAAAAGAAGGCAAAAAGCGTTTGGATTGGGAGGGCAAAAGAGAATTAGAGAAAAAAAGAATAAAACTGCAGGAAAAGCAAAAAATGCTTGAAAGGCATCAAAGAAAAGCTTTCTTGAAAGATGTTCAAGCGAACCCCATTCGCTTTAAAACCAGCGACGGAAGCAAAGTAAGAATACTGCGCCACGTTTTTGAAAACATTTTTGCGGGTACACGGCACAACCCCAGGGCACTGGCATTAGTATTTGTTAACGGCAAAAAAATATTCTTTTACAAGAGCAGTGGAGAATCAAGCAAACGACCGGGAAAATGGCTGCCAACAATGGGGCCAACAAAAATAGTGGATTACGAAAAAAATGACTTTAAGTTGGATTGGCTGGAAAAAGTGCCAGGCCATTATATAGGAGAAAAGCCAGTCCTTGAATTTGCTCCGTGGGTGAATGAAGTCAGCCAAAAACTCAAGCAATCAGAAAACCGACTCAAATTTCATTTGGATTGGAACAAGCACACTTATGTAAAAATACTTGAATTGTTTAAGGTAATTCCATTCACGGAGAAAAAAACTGATGATATTTGGTAATTTCAGGAGTTATTCCACTTTTACTTTGACTGTCTTGCCGGCTTTGCGGGAAGGGAATTTTTTGGGGAGATCTAATTCAAGGATTCCGTTCCTGAGCTCGGCTTTTGCTTTCTCTGGAATGACTTCTGCTGGCAAAGGAATGCTCCTGTAAAAGCTCTGATACTTTCTTTCCTTGTAGAAATAGCCTTTCTCTTTTTCTTCTCTTTCTGCTTTTGCTTTTGCGCTTAAAGTCAGCTGCCTTTCTGTTAAATCAATGTTTAATCCTTTCTTGTCTGTGCCTGGAATTTCTGCTGAAATCTTCAGGCTTGGCCCTGTGTCCTTTATGTCAATCAACGGCGCCCTTATGAGCTCGTGTGGAAGCTTCATCCTGATTGGAGCAAGAAAGTCTTCGTCAAAAAATCCTAGTCCTCTCTCCCTTTTCTTGAGTTTCCTGAATGGATCCCATATGTCTACTTCATTCATTTTTATACACCTCCTTAAATTAAATTAAGGTTGGGCTGAAGAAAAGCATTAATGCAATCAATATAAGCCAGACAATGAATGCCTTGCCTCCAGTGAATTCAGTGAATTCTCTTACAATGACATAATACATGTACAGGGACAAAATGAATAATGCGAATGCAATCAATGCAAAGACAACCAATGGAAGTAAATTAATTGAATTGGGGTTCTGCTGGAGTTCTGCAGCAAACTGCACTGCAAACTCGTTTGTGCCTAATTCTCCTTGATTCAATTGTTTTGTTAAATCCAAGAGCTTTCCCGAAACAGTCAATGGAATGAAAAGCATCATGACGATAACGAAAGCAGAGCTCAAGACCTTCACTAAAGCAAAAGAGCTTGCCACGCCAGCAAAATGCCTTTTCTTTTCTCTAACGCCAAAAACATAACCTAAAAACATTAAAACCAAAGAAAAGGCAAGCCAGACGACAAGCAGTGAAATCAATAATAGAATAAAATTAACAAAATCTATTTTCATGCCGTAAACTAAATTTCCAATAAGCGCAAGTACTGCAGGCGCAAGCACAAGGACAACGCTTAACCCCAAAGAAGGCTTGTTCATTGCGTCAATTATGGTTTTCTTAGGGCTGTAAAATACTCCTAAAATATTCATTTTCTTTCCCCTGTTATTTCTCCTTTAAAATTAAGGCAATTCATTATTTAAAAAATTATGCTGTAATCCCCTTAAACGCCTTCCTTGCAGGCTCTAATATTTCAATCAATTCCATTGCAACAGCATTCTTCAAGTCCTGGGGATGCAGTTTCTTTTCCTCAAACTCTCTTTTCAATTCAGAAAAACCAGAGAAAGAAATTCTTCCCCCAAACTTTTGTGGCCTTTCAATTTCAAGGCTTTTCTTCCTCGGAAAAATAATTAATTCTGCTATCTCAAGCAATGCATTGCCTTTTGCTTCGCCTTCAACACAGTAAGCCTTGTTAATTTTATTCTTTATGTCCTGCTCTGAATCATTAACAGAAATCATTGTCTCAGGGACAGAAGAAGACATCTTGCTGCCAGGGCCTCTTAATGAATCAATTAATGGCGTGTGAACAAACAAGGGCTTTCTTCCTTCTATTTCCTGCATTATCTCCCTTGCGAGCATGTGAATCTTTCTCTGCTCCAATCCTGCTTCTGTTAAATCGACATTCAAGTGCTTTATGTCTGCCACCTGCATTAAGGGGTAAACAGCCTGCGAAACATGCGCGTTCTCTATGTCCCTTGCAATTTCTTGCATTGACCTCAAAGCCCTGTTCAATGTAGTGTGAAGAGACAACTTCAATAAATCATCAAAGTATTCTCTTGTCCTCTGAAAGCTTGAGCCCAAAACGAATTCAGCTTCCTTCAGGCCTAACGCCTGAAATCCTTTCATCCAAATCTTTGCCTGCTTTTCCACGAAATCCCAGTTGCCTTTCCTGTTCAGCCAGCCGTGATAGTCTGCAAGAAGAACTTTCACCTTGAATTCTGCTTTTCCCAAATCAACCAATTTGTTTATTGTTACTAAATGCCCTAAGTGTATTGGGCCTGAAGGCTCATAGCCGCAGTAAGCAATTGGATCCTTTTTCTTTTCAGTCAATTCCCTTATTTCAGGTTCAGTAATGAGTTCTGCTGAATTCCTTGCAATCAATTCAAACTTTTCTTGTGCGTTCAATTAAACCACATAAAATAAAAAGCCTTAAGTGTTTAAATTAGTTTACCATGCCAGCAAAACCAGAACAGAAAAAATTAAAGAAAGGGATAATACACAAGCCCTCTCGCGTCCTTGTATTTGGAACCTTTGACATCCTTCATCCGGGGCATCTCTATTACCTCGAAGAAGCAAAAAAGTACGGTGATGAACTCTGCGTTATTGTTGCAAGGGACGAAACAGTAAGGAAAGTGAAAGGCAGATATCCTGTAATGGATGAATTGAACAGGGTGAAATTAATTAATGCATTAAAGGTAGTTGACAGGGCAGTATTAGGATGCAAGGGAGACATTTACGCCAGAGTAAGAGAGTTGCAGCCTGACATTATCTGCTTGGGCTACGACCAGCAGCCTCCAATAGAAGAATTAAGGAACGAGTTAGAGAAGGTTGGAATGCAGGTCGAAATGTACCGCATCAAGCCCTTCAATCCAGAGCAACTGCAGTCCACCAAAATAAAACAGAAAGTAATTGAAGCCCAGAAAAAGAAACAATAGCTTTTTTAAGCAGAAAGACCCTTTTCTTATTTCATGTCGAAAACTGTTTTGGCTGCAATGATGAAGCACAAAACCCCAACTGAATTCATTAAAAGGTTTATTCTCCCATCCATTAAAAGATGTAGGGTGCCTTTTATTAGAACCCAGAAAATGAAGGAACTAAAACTGCCAAAAGGAACTGTCAAGCACATTGTTTTTGTTGATGAATCAAACCCAAACAAATTATGTTATTTTAATATTGAAGCAATTCAAGAAAAGAGAGGGCAAAAGAAAATTGGGCTGCCTCACATTCGCCTGTTCAAAGACCTGAAAGCCACAGTAAAGCGCAAGGACTTTAATTTTGCAGTAGAGCAGACAGGGAAATTTGAGTTAAGGCATCCAATCAAGGAAGATTATTTTTTTCATCAACTGCTCTTCCCTGAAGAATTAATTGAAAAATGGCCTAAACGGGAAGGTGTTTTCAATGGAAAAAAAATGTTCTATTATGTTCTGGACAGCAGCACTTTCAAGGAACTAGAAAAATACAACAGGGTTTCATCGCAAATAGGCCTTTTTGCCGGAGCAATAAAAGTCCAAACAGGCAAAAAGAGTCCTGTAGTTTTCATGAAAGAATTCGGGCTGGACAAAATAAAATGGCTTAAGGGCGATACTCCACTGGAAAAATTCTATAATGCCACCATGCATTACCAGCCTGTTTTCAGGAAAATAATGAATTGCAGTAATGTTCAAGAGACTGCAGGCATAATTTCAGAGAACTTCGGTGTATCCAAAAGATTTGCTTATTCTTGGGCAAAACAATTAATGAAATTGTTATCACACCCTCAAGGAAAAAAAGCAGCAGAAGAATTAGCAGAAAGATTCAGGAAAGGCTGATTTCTTCTTAGTTCACTTCTCCCAAGCATAATTCTATTACTTCTTTTACTCTTTCGATTAGTTCATCAAGGGTCTTTGCTTGCGTGTGGCAGCCTTCAAGCTCCGGCACATCAGCAACAAAAAAGCCGTCTTCATCCTTCTCAATTATGACATTAAAAACCATTTTCTCCTTCATATAAACCACAAAAATTATTAAGCATTAGTTAATTTAAGATTAATGCTGAAAATTAAATTCAACTCAACTGGATTGCAGGTTTTAGTGGAAGGGCTCTCCTTGCTTTCTCTTCTCTTGATGCTTCAGCCTTGATTATTTCAACCTTGCACTCGAATTCCCTTTCTATTTCTCCTTGCGCTTCCTTGAGGGCATTGAATTCGTCCAATTTAATTAATTCCCGCATTTCATTCACTTTCTTTGTGATGGACTGAACGAATTGTGCTGCCTCTTTTGCCTTGTCTTTGACTTCCTTTTCTTCCAGAACCGCCTTCATTGCATCGCTGTAAGAAATCATTTTCCCTTCCTTCTTTAACTCAAAAATCTTTTTGAGTGCAGTCCACTTCCATTTCTCTGCAGCAAAAATTGTTATTTTGCTTAATTTCTCTTTTTTTATTAACTGCTGGATGCTCTTGATGTCCTCTATTGTCCTTTCAATCAATTCCTGTTCTGCCTCAGCTTTCACGTCAATTTTCCTTTCGTCAAAAGCAGGCCACTGCGCAAAGGAAACAAATCCTTCCCCTCTCAATTCCTTCCATAATTCCTCGCATAAATGCGGAGCAAAAGGCGCAAGCATCAAAACCAAGACCTTCACTGCTTCATTCAAAATTTCTTTATTGCACTCGTCCCTGCATTTTTCTATTAGGCTTTCAAACTGCATTAACTGCATTAAAGCCTTGTTCAATTCAATTCCCTCCAAATGCCCTGTTACAGTTTTAATTGTTCTGTGAGTAATTGACTGGAGCAGCCTGCTTTTCCTGTTCAATTCCTTTTCTTTTCCTTTTTTAGCTTCCTTTAATTCAAGTGCAATTCTTTGTACCCTGTTCAAGAACCTGTAAATGGATTCTATCCCCTTATCGTTCCACTCCATCTCGCTTTCAGGACTGCTCACAAAAAGCACAAAACAGCGCGTTGCATCTGCGCCAAACTTTTTCATTGTCTCTTCAGGGCTTACAACATTGCCTAAGCTCTTGCTCATTGCCTTTCCGTCCTTCAATACCATGCCTTGGGTTAAAAGCCTGGCGAAAGGCTCGTCAAACCTGAATAATTTCAGGTCCCTTAAAATTTTAGTGAAAAACCTAGCGTAAATAAGGTGACCAGTAGCGTGCTCTATGCCTCCAATGTACTGGCTTACAGGCATCCAATATTCTGCCTTCTCTTTATCAAAAATTTTACTTGACTTGGGGGAAGTATAACGCAAAAAATACCAGCTTGAATCCACAAAAGTATCCATTGTGTCTGTCTCCCTTCTTGCTTTTCCTCCGCACTTAGGGCATTTTGTTTCAATGAACTCCCTCACTTTGTCCAATGGATTTCCTTCTCCAGTGAATTCTGCTTTTTCTGGCAGAAGAACAGGAAGATCTTTTTCTGGCACTGGAACAACGCCGCATTTCTCGCAGTAAATTATTGGAATTGGGGTGCCCCAATACCTTTGCCTTGAAATAAGCCAGTCCTTGAGCCTGAATTGAACGCTCCTTTTACCTAAAGCTTTTTCTTCAAGGAAATCAGATATTGCTTCAATTGCTTTACTGCTTTCCATCCCATTGAATTTCCCTGAATTAACCATTACGCCTTCTCCTGCAAAGGCTTCCTTCATTTCGTTTTCATTCAGTTTTCTTCCCTGCGGCTGAATTACAATTTTGATTGGAAGCTTATATTTTTTTGCGAACTCAAAGTCTCTTTGGTCGTGGGCAGGAACAGCCATTACTGCACCAGAACCATACTCTGAAACAATATAGTCTGCAACATAAATAGGAAAGGACTCATTATTCACTGGGTTGATGAAGTGTTTTCCAATGAACAAGCCATTCTTTTCCTCTTTCTCTTCCCTCTCAATTACACTCTTCTTCTTCACTTCCCTTATGAATTCATTCAATTCTTTCTCGTATCTTGTTCCCTTCACCCACTCCCTTACTTTAGGGTACTCTGGAGATAATACCAAATAAGTTACTCCATAAATTGTGTCAGGCCTTGTAGTGAAAACAGCAATCCTGTCCTTTGAGTCTTTTATTTGGAAGTAAATATCTGTTCCCTTGCTCTTTCCAATCCAGTTCTCCTGCATTAATTTTACTTTTTCAGGCCAGCCGTCCAGTTTTTTTAGGCCTTCAAGGAGTTCTTCAGCATACTTGGTTATTGCAAAAAACCATTGCTCTAACTCCTTCAATTCTACTCCGCTCTTGCAGCGCCAGCACCTGTCCTGTATGACCTGCTCGTTTGCCAAGACAGTATTGCATTTAGGGCAGTAATTCACTGAAGCCTTTTTTTTGTACGCAAGGCCTTTCTCGTACAATTTAAGGAAGATCCACTGGTTCCACTTATAGTATGAAGGGTCGCAGGTCTCGAAAGTCCTGCTCCAGTCATAACTGAACCCAAGCATTTTCTGCTGTCCTTTCATTTCTGTAATCCTCTCATAAGTCCATTTCTTTGGGTTGACCTTTTCTTTTATTGCAGCGTTCTCCGCCGGAAGCCCTAAAGCGTCATAGCCCATAGGGTAAAGGACATTGAAGCCCTGCATTCTCTTGAATCTGGCGATTGAGTCCCCAATGGAATAATTCCTCACGTGGCCCATGTGGAGTTTGCCTGAAGGATAAGGGAACATTTCAAGCATGTAGAACTTCTTTTTCTTTTTGTCTTCCTTCACCTCAAAAATTCCGGCTTTCTCCCATTCCCTCTGCCATTTCTCTTCCATTTCCCTGAAATTGAATTCGCTCATTTCACACCACAAAAATAAAATCAAACGCAATTAAAAATAATTAAGGGGTAAATGATTTTAAAGCAAATCTTTAAATGATTTTGGGAACCCTTTTCCTATATGCTGATTGCAATAGACTTGGATGAAGTATTGGCTGAATTCATTGAATCTTTCATTGAATTCCATAACGCTGTATATGGAACAAAACTTAAGAGAAATCAAATAAAGTCCTATGGGCTCTGGGAAGCATTGGGCTGTTCAAGAGAAGAGGGAATAAATAAGGTCATTGAATTCCATAAAACCAGATACTTCAAAAACATTAAGCCTGTTGAAGGCGCAATAGAAGGCGTGAAAAAATTAGGGCGCAAAAACGAATTGATTGTGATTACCTCAAGGCAGGAAGACATCTATGAAGACACAAAGGAATGGGTAAGCAAATATTTTCCTCAATCATTCTCTACAATTTATTTCACAAGCAGTTATTTCACGAAAAAATCTTTCAATAAAGAAAACTCATTAATAAAATCAAGGCTCTGCTCTGAATTAAATGTTGGTCTCTTAATTGAAGACTCATTGGATGAAGCAACTGCATGCTCCTCAGAAAAAACAAAGGTCTTATTGTTTGACTGCCCATGGAATCATTCCAAAAAACTGCCTGCAGGGATTACAAGAGCGCATTCCTGGAAGGAAATCACCCGGAAAATTTTGGGTAAAAACTAATTGTTTTAAATTCTTTTTTCTGGAATTAATGGATATGAGGTTCAAGGATTTAGGCAGCGAAATTGCTTTGACCTTTGATGACATACTGCTTCTCCCGGGCTATAGTGAAGTCCTTCCAAAAGACGTTGACCTGAGCACTAGGCTCACAAAAAAAATCAAATTAAATATTCCACTCTCAAGCGCTGCAATGGATACTGTGACTGAAAGCTCTATGGCTATTGGGATGGCAAAAGAGGGGGGCATTGGAATTATTCACAAGAACATGAGCGTTGAAAGGCAGGTTGCGGAATTAGAGAAAGTAAAGCACGCAGAGTACTGGGTTGTAAAAAAGCCTATTACTGTAAGCCCTAAAGACAGCCTTGCAAAAATAATTGAATTGCAGGCAAGATTTGGTGTTTCCTCCTTTCCTGTAACAGAAGGAAAAAAGCTTGTTGGAATAATTACCGAGCGAGACATGCTTTTTGAAACAGACATGAACAAGAAAGTAGAGGAATTAATGACCAGAGAGGTCATTTCAGTTGACCATATAGCAGAAGTAGAGGAAGCAAAAGAAGTCCTGCACAAGCACAGGATAGAGAAACTGCCCTTCACTAACAAGAAAGGTGAGCTAATTGGAATGGTTACAGTGAAAGACATTGAGAACAGGGAGAAGTTCCCTGACTCAAACAAGGACAGCGAAGGAAGGTTTGTTGTAGGCGCAGCAGTAGGCCCAAAAGACTTTGACAGAATGGAGCTGTTGATAAAAGCAGAAGCAGACGTAATTGTAATTGATACAGCCCACGGCCACTCAAAGAACGTAATTGAGGCAGTAAAGAAAGCAAAGAAATCCTTTCCTGAACAGGAACTGATTGCAGGAAACATTGCCACAAGAAAAGCAGCAGAGGCATTGATTTCAGCAGGAGCAGACGCAGTAAAGATAGGATTAGGACCTGGAGCAATATGCACTACAAGGGTTATCTCTGGCGTTGGAGTGCCTCAAATTACTGCAGTAATAGAATGCTCTAAGGCATGCGAGGAATCAAACATTCCGTTAATCGCAGACGGAGGCGTAAAGTATTCAGGCGACATCACCAAAGCAATTGCTGCAGGAGCAGATTCTGTAATGATCGGATCCTTATTTGCAGGGACAGATGAAAGCCCTGGAAAAATGGTTTTTGTAGGCAGCAGGAAATTCAAGCAGTTCAGGGGCATGGGTTCTATTGGGGCAATGTGCGAGGGCTCAAGCGACAGATACAACCAAGGCCACGTGAAAGAGAAAGAGAAGCTGGTTCCAGAAGGAATTGAAGGCATTGTTCCATTCAAGGGAAGCCTGCAGGAAGTAATATTCCAGCTATTAGGCGGGTTAAGGTCAGGAATGGGCTACTGCGGAGCAAAAAGCATTCTTGAATTAAGGACAAAAACAGAATTCAATCAAATAACCAAGGCAGGCTTAAGCGAAAGCCACCCCCATGACGTTACCATTACAGAGGAAAGCCCTAATTATTCAAGGTAAAAGAATGATTAAAATAAGAAGAGCTAATTTAGATGATGCAAAAAAGATTGTCGGCTTATGGAAAGAATTCATGGAATACCTTAATGATCTTTTGAAAAGAAATCCTAAACTGAAACCCTGGATAGAATTAAAGAAAAATTCCCACTCAATCTTTAGGAAATTCTTGAAAAAAAACCTTAAATCAAAGAATTCTGCTGTATTTCTAGCAGAAATGGATGGCATGCCTGCAGGCTATACTCTAATCTTCATTAAAGAAAACATTCCTATCTATAAATTAGAGAAATTTGGCTATATAAGCGATTTATTCGTGAAAAAAGAATTTAGGGGCAAAAATATAAGTTCTAAACTCAAGGAAAAAGCAATTGAATGGTTCAAGAAAAAAGGATTAAAGCATGCTTCAATTGCCTTATGGAGCGACAACACCAAAGCGCATTCAATATACAAGAAATGGGGCTTCTTTGACCAGCACATAGAAATGAGAAAAAAGCTTTAATTAAATTACTTTATATTTTATGGAAATTAAAAAAAAGCTTTAAATATATATAGGCTCCTAATTATTAGTATACTAATTGTTTTTTGGTGGTTTCTTTGGGCAAGAATGAATTTGAAGATGATGCCATGAAGCTGAAGATGCTTGCTGGCATAATGGGAAGGCTGGCAATGCATAACCTGAAAAAAAGGCTTGAAGCAGAAAAAATTGAAGTCAACCCTTTAGGATTAGGGGTCCTCAAGATTATTTCCAGCAATGACTTCACTATAAGCGAATTAAGCCAGAAATTATTTATTGCTTCTGCAACGCTTGTGCCTGTAATAGACTGCCTTGAAAAAGACGGCCTTATAGTCAGGAGCGCTGACCCTAAAGACAGGAGAAGGAATCCATTGTCCCTTACGCCGAAGGGAGAGAAGATTATTTCAAAAATTCATTTCGCGCACAAGGACGATTTAATTGTAAAGGTCTTGTCAAAAATAGGCAGGAAGAAGACAGGACAGCTTATTCAGATTTTATGCGAGCTTGTTGACGGAATGTCAGAGGATTCAGGGCTCTCAAAAAAAATTCTGTGCTCAGTAAATAACGGCAAAAAAAAGAGAGGGGAAAAAGATTGAACGCAATAGAGGTTGTTTCACTGTCAAAAAAGTTCAATGGCTTTACTGCAGTGGACAGCATAAGCTTTTCAGTTGAAGAAGGAGAGCTTTTCGGGTTCTTAGGGCCTAACGGCGCAGGCAAGAGCACTACAACCTACATGCTTACCACAATACTAAAGCCTTCAAGCGGTACAGCAAAAATCAATGGCTTTGACATAATGCATGACCCTGAAAAAGTGCGCAAGAGCATTGGGATTGTATTCCAGGACCAGACCTTGGACAACAGGCTGAGCGCTTATGATAATCTTGACATTCACGGAAGGCTGTATGACATGCCTGGCGCAGAAAGAAAGAGCAGGATAGAAGAGGTATTGGAATTTGGTGAGCTTTCCGAGTGGTCAAAAAAGCTTGTGAAAACATTTTCTGGGGGTATGAGGAGAAGGCTTGAGATTGCCAGAGGCTTAATGCACACCCCGAAAATACTTTTCCTTGACGAGCCTACTTTAGGCCTGGACGCACAGACAAGAAGACACATGTGGGGATACATCCAGAAACTCAAGGAAGAGGGAATTACAATTGTGATGTCCACCCATTACCTTGAAGAGGCAGATGCCTTGTGCGACAGGATTGCAATAATAGACCACGGAAAGATTGTTGCTTTGGATACTCCGGAAAACCTTAAGAAGATTGTCGGAGGACAGGTATTGTCAATAAAAAATTCTAATCCAAAGAAATTGGGCGAGATAATAAAAAACAGGAGCATTGGCTCTCATGAAAGGATTTCTGAGGGCAGCATTTCTTTTGAGGTAAAGAACGGCAGCAAGGAGATTCCTGCCATAATCAGCCTTGCAGAAAAAGAGGGAATAAAAATAGAGAACGTGGAATTGCATGTTCCAAGCCTTGAGGACGTTTTCATTAAGCTTACAGGAGAGCACATAAGGGAGGACAGCAATGTGCAGTCAGACTTCAAGAGGAGAATGATGAGCCATGGCCGTTGAATTAAGCAAAGTATACGCGGTATGGCTGAGGGAAGTGAAAAGATTCACTAACTCAAAGTCAAGAATGATAGGAAGCCTTGGCATGCCTTTATTTTTCCTGATTGCATTAGGTGGAGGCATTGGGGCATTAATTCCTGAATTCAATTACCAGGCATTCATCCTGCCTGGAATCATTGGAATGACAATACTCTTCAATTCGCTTTTTGCCGGGGTTTCCATTATCTGGGACAGGGAATTAGGATACCTGAAAGAATTGCTTGTGGCTCCAACCAGCAGGACAACAATTGTAATAGGCAGGGCTTTAGGAGGAGCAACAACATCTGTAACCCAAGGAATACTCATTTTAGTGCTTGGAATACTGTTGGGATTGACTGCCCCCACACTGCACGGCGCGTTATTTGCAATAATTATCATGGGAATTTTTGCAACCCTAATAGTTTCAATTGGGATTGCTTTTGCTTCAGTCATAACTGAGGTTGAGACATTCCAGCTGATAGTGAACCTCATAATGATGCCTTTGTTCTTTCTTTCAAACGCCTTGTTTCCAATGGAAAAAATGCCTGTATGGCTGAAGGACTTAAGTTCCTTGAATCCTGTGAGCTATGGCGTTGACGCCTTGAGGACAATGATTACAGGGGCAGGCTCAATTCCAATCATGGTTGATATTGGGGTTTTAGTTGTAATGCTGGCTGCAGCCTTGGGAATTGCAGGCTTCCTTTTCAATAAAACTAGCATTTGAACATAAGGTTATTTATGCAAAAAATAATTTTACCACTACACAGAAACAAATTCAATTTTAAACATAACGCAGGAGAAAGATTTTAATGGTTCAACCAATAATCAAAGCGGAAGGAGTCTCAAAAATATATGAGATGGGGGAGCAGAAGGTTTACGCATTGGATAATGTTTCTATTTCTGTAGAGCAGGGAGAGTACATTGCAATAATGGGCCCAAGCGGTTCAGGGAAGACAACCTTGCTTGATGTCTTGAGCGTCCTATCAAGGCCCACGAAAGGCAGGATTATAATTAAAGGAAAGGACACTTCAAAGATGAATGACTCTGAATTGGCTAAAGTGAGGGGCAAGACAATTGGCTTTGTGTTCCAGACATTCAATCTAATAAACAGGCTTAGCGCATTAGAGAATGTAATGCTGCCTTTATGGTTTAATGGAGTTCCATTAAGCAAGAGAAAAGAGATTGCTTCAAAGAAACTGAAGATGGTTGGATTGGGTGACAGAATAAAGCACAAGCCTTCAGAGCTTTCAGGAGGCCAGAGGCAGAGGGTGGCAATAGCAAGGGCCTTGGCTGTAGAGCCTGACATCATTGTTGGAGACGAGCCTACAGGAAACCTGGACTCAAATTCAGGCGAAAAAGTATTGGAAATAATAGACGAATTGCACGAGAAATTGAACAAGACAATATTGATGGTGACACATGAAAGATATGTGGCTGAAAGGGCTGAAAAAATCCTCCACTTGAAGGACGGAAAAATACTGGAAAGCGAATCAAACCATAACAAAAAAGCAAAAAAAAGAGGAAAATACAGACAATAGGAGGAATTGAAACATGAACAAAAAATTTCTTGCAATAATGTCAATTGCAATAGTAATGGTTGCACTGATGCCTTTAATGCATGCAGCAAACCTGAACATTGAGTCAGTGAGCTATGATCCAAGCCCTGCAATGCCAGGAAAGGAGATAAAGCTCTGGGTTCACGTGAAAAACACTACAACAAGCACTGCAAAGAATGCGGTGTTCAGCCTTGTTCTGACTGATGTGCAGAACGACAGGCCTACAAGCTATCCTTTTTACCTGCCTTCAGATGAAAGCTCTTTCAGGAGCTTAGGAGACATTGAGCCATTGAACAGTGCGGTGGTTGCATTCAGGATTAATGTGGCAAAAGATGCCTTGAATGCAGACTACAATATATTTTTTGGGATTGGGGATGAAGGGCAAATAAGCAAGGAAACAAAATACACTATAACAATTCTTGCAAGAAAGCCTCAAATTGAATTAATTGAAAGCTCTGTAATTGAATTAAAGCCTGGAGTGAAAACAGAAGTAGAATTGAAATTGAAGAATATTGGTGCAGCAAAGGCAATCAATGTGCTTGCAGGCACAACAGAGGACAGGACTGTAACAACAACTGGAGTGGTAGTTGAAAGGCAGATAACCCCTTTAGGAAGCTCTCTGAGCTATCTTGAGTCGATTGATACTGGGAAAACAGCTTCAGTTAAGATTGTTGTGAGCGCTTCAACCTCAAGCGAAGCAAAATTGTATACTGTCCCAATAAAACTGATATGGTATGACGAGAACAGGACTGAATACACTGCAACAAGATATGTTGGGGTAAGGGTAGTAGAGGACCCTGCATTGGACTTGACAATTGATTCCATAAGCCCAAAAGCTTTTCCTGGAGGCACTTCAGAGATAACCTTCAACATCTTCAATGTCGGCTCTGTTGCAGCGCACAACATCATAATTGAACTGGATGGAAATGACATTGGAAGCTTTGACCAGACCAAGTTCTTTATTGGAAGCCTTGAATCAGATGACTCTGACACAGTAAGCACAACAGTATACTTCAACAAGGACTTGAAGCCAGGGCAAAATGAATTAAAGCTTACAGCATACTACAAGAATTCATTTTTTGAGCCCAAACAAATGGAGAAAGGCATTCCATTAGTAGTCCTTACTCAAAGCCAAGCGCAAGCCTTAAGCCAGGGTGGTGGTAGCATTTTGCTTCCGGCAATTATAGTAATTGTAATTCTGGTTATTGTTGTATTCCTCTGGCGCAGAAGAAAAAAGAAGTAAGCGGGTTGAATCAAAAAATGCAGTTGCTTGACTTTGAGACATTCAGCGTAGCCTTGCAGAATTTAAGGCACCAGGGCATAAGGACTTACCTGACCCTGTTAGGAGTCATTATAGGCATTGCTGCAATTGTTGCCTTGGTGTCAGTTGGAGACGGCCTGAATGCTTCAGTGACACAGCAGTTCGAGCAATTGGGTTCAAACACTATTTTTGTGCTTCCGGGAAGCATTACTGGTGCAGGAGGAAGTGCAGTTTCAGGAACATCATTGAATACAATAAAGGACTCTGACATAAAAAAAATTGAGGGGATTGCCGGGGTGGAAGCAGTAATTCCAATTTACAGCGCTTATTCTCCAGCAGAATTTAAAAGAGAAAAACAAGCTGTTGCAGTTATAGGCATTGACCCAAAAAAAGCAAAATACATGGAGGCAACAGGCTTCATGGAACTCCTTGAAGGCAGGCACTTGCAGTCAAGTGATATTTATGTTGCAGTAATAGGGGAGAAATTGGCAAAAGAGGGATTCAAGAAGGAAATAAACCTGAGGAACAACATTATTATTAACGGAAAGAATTTCAAGGTAATAGCAATAGTAAAAGAAACCACTCAAAGCTTTGGAGGCGGAGGCCCAAATGTTTCAACCACAATATTCACAACAGAAAAAGCCATGAAGGCTGCATTGAACACTGAGTCTCCAATAATGATGTTCGTGAAAACCTTCAAGAAAGAAGAAGTTGACGCAGTCAAAGACAAGATTGACAAGATAATGACCAAAAGCTACGGAGAAAAAAATTTCACTATTTATACAGCGCAGCAGATACTTGACAGCATTAAAATAGTATTAGGATTGATATCCCTATTTTTGGGCGGCATTGCAAGCATCTCTCTTCTTGTAGGAGGCATTGGAATAATGAATTCAATGCTCATGTCAGTAATGGAGAGGACAAGAGAGATAGGCGTAATGAAGGCAATAGGAGCAACCAATTCAAAAATCCTTTCAATCTTCTTAATTGAATCAGGCTTTATTGGGTTGATAGGAGGAATAATTGGGTTAATTTTAGGGTTCCTTATTTCAATTATAATTTCTTTTGCTTCAACAGCATTAGGAACAACAATCCCTGTAGCAGTAACTCCTGCACTTGCAATTGGGGCTTTAGCCTTTGCAATGCTTGTGGGGATGGCCTCAGGCTTGTATCCAGCCCGCAGGGCAGCAAGGCTTGATCCAGTAGAAGCATTAAGATACGAATAAAAAAGGAACGCAATTTAATTTTTAGTTCATAATAATTAATTATAATTTTCTAGGAGAGGATAAAAAAATGAATAAAACAATCCAAAACCTTACTAAGGCATTCATTGGAGAAAGCATGGCAAGAAACAGGTACAGCTTTTACTCAAAGGCTGCAAGAAATGAAGGATTCGAGCAGATAGCAGAAATATTCCTTTTAACAGCAGACAACGAGAGAGAGCACGCCAAAAGACTGTTTGAGGCAATAAACGAATTAAAGAAAGGGAGCAAAGAGGAATTAAATGAAATAAAAGTTGAAGCTTCAGCTCCAACAATTCTTGGCACAACAGCAGAAAACCTTAAGGCAGCAATAGCAGGCGAAAACTATGAGAACACAAAAATGTATCCAGAGTTTGCCGAGACAGCACAAAAAGAAGGCTTTCCTGCAATTACAGCAAGGCTTAAATCCATTGCAATAGCAGAAAAGCATCACGAAGAAAGATACAGGAAGCTCTTAAAAGAAGTAGAAGCAGGAACAGTATTCAAGAAAGACAAGGAAGCATGGTGGGTGTGCAGGGAATGCGGCTACATGCACTTCGGAAAAGAGCCTCCAGCAAAATGCCCTGCATGCGACCACGCAAAATCCTTCTACCAAATAAAATGCGAAGAATACTGAAAGAAAATTTGGTTGATGAAAGAAATTAATTAATAAACTTATCTGTAAATAATATACTGTGTAGTAATATACTTGGTGGGTTTGTGCATAAGGTTAAAATAATTCAGGAAGGCTTCAAGTGCGAGAGATGCGGTCATAAGTGGGTTCCAAGAATGGAAAAGGAGCTGCCCAGGGTTTGCCCTTACTGCAAGAGCCCTTACTGGGACACGCCAAAGAGGGCTTAAAGGAGATAATTTTATGAGGAACAGGGTTGTGGGAATTATAATAATTGGGATTGCATTGCTTATAGGATTCATTGTTTTTTCCTTTAATCAGGCTATGACCACCATAGTAAATTCTACCTGCGTTCACGGCCCAACATGCCCTATGTGGGGCACAATAGAATTCCAGACCAATGTTGGGATAGGGGTAATGGCTTTCATAATAATAATCGGCTTATACCTGATTTTCTTCGGGCAAGAAGAAAAAATAATCACGAGAACCAAGATCAAGACAATAAAGCAGCAGCTTGAAATGAATAACATAACCAAAGAAAATTACGAGAAGATTTTGAACGGAATGAATGCTGACGAAAAAGGCATACTTGAAAAAATAATTGAAGCCAAAGGTACAATATTCCAGTCAGACCTAGTAGAAAAAACAGGGCTCAATAAAGTAAAGGTCACAAGAGTCCTTGACAAGCTTGAAGGCCAGGGTTTAGTGGAAAGAAAAAGAAGGGGCATGACCAATGTGGTTATACTAAAACACTAAAAGTGAAAAAAATGAAAAAAATAATTTTTATAATTTCACTGCTTTTAATTGCAATTCTTACGATTGGCTGCATTCAACAGCAGGACAACCAGAATCCCCCTCCAACTCCAGCACCAGGAAACCAGGGAAGCAGTGTTTCAATCAAAGACTTTGCTTTTAATCCTTCAACCCTTACTGTTAAGGCAGGAACAACTGTTTCATGGGTTAATGAAGATTCTGTTATACACACAATTAAGTCACATAATTTTAATTCCGGAAATTTGAGTAAGGGGGATAAATTTGAATTTAAATTTAATGACAAAGGAACTTTTGATTACGTCTGTGGGCCCCATCCTTTCATGAAGGGCACAATAATTGTGGGGTAATAAAAAAATGCTTGAAAATATAACCTATTTCCCAATTTTTGGCAAGCCTTTAATAATGTACTCGGGCATTCTCACTTTGCTTTCTTTCTTGTTTACGGCATCAATAGCAATTCTAAACAAAAAAGGCATTAGAAAAATTCCTTTTAACTGGCACCCGAGAATGGCAGTAATTTCAATAATTTTGGTGGTAATCCACGGCACATTAGGAATACTGGCCTATTTTTAATTAGAATAATATAATAAAAAAAGTTTGGTTTGAAACAAACCACTGAAACTATTTCAAAGCAAAGGCTTTGAAAAATTTTAAGCAGGGCTTGAAACTAGTTTCATACCTTCTTATATAAGCTGTTTCAGCAGCATTATGTCTGTCAATTGATTAAGAATAATCAATTTAATCAATTGAAAAAAAAGAGCAGAGAGGTAAAAAAAATGACAGGAGAAAAAACCCGAGAAAAAACAGAAAATAAATCGCAATTTTCTATTTTGCTGGCGGGAATAATTGCAGTAATGCTTGTGGTAATAGTGTTCCAGGCGTTCCAGATCAATTCAATGACCTCAGCAATAACAGGCCTTAAAACCACTCAAGCAACAACAGGCCTTGTGACAGCTGCTTCTTCAACCAGTAATGCGGCAAATAGTACAGCAAACACTACATCAAACAGCACGGCCTTATTGAGCGACGTAATACCAAAAGGGGTTCCGGCAATATACGGAAAAGAATTAGGGGTTTCATTTGATGATGTAAGCGCAAGCAATGCAGCAAAAGCAGATGAAACAATAGGAAAATTAGGCGCCCTTGACAATCAAATACAGCTTTCAGGAGACCTATTGCAAAGATACATTAAAATTACAGGGCAGATATCATGCGAATACTGCTGCGGTGCACAGTCAATTATTTTCACTACAGATTCAGGCAAATACAAGGCAGGGGATGCAGCTTGCGGTTGCGCTCACAGCTTTGCAATGAGAGGCGTAGCAAAATACCTGCTCAAGAACCACGCAAGCCAGTATACTGACGACCAAATACTTGAAGAACTGGGAAAATGGAAGACTTTATTCTTCCCAGGTCAGATAACACAAAAAGCAAAGATATTGCAGGAGAAAGGAATTCAGTTGAATTACATCAATCTGGCTTCAAACAAGTACAGGGGCATTGAAAAAGGGTCTTCAGGCAGCTCAATGGTAGGAGGTTGTTAAAATGGAGAATCTGCAGATAATTCTGGTTGTAGTGCTTGTTGCAACGGCTTTTGTAATAATACTCAATGCGTTTCAAATCAGTGAATTAAACAGCAAAGTATCTTCAGGAGGCCTTGCAACAGCCCAAACATCATTGGCTTCAGCTCCAAGAACGGATAGTACAGCGCAAACCTCAAGCAGCACTTCAAGCACAGGCTCGAATAATTCACAATCTAGTACGCCAGTGCCGACAATGGTTGGAGGCTGCTGAAATTATGCTTTAAAGGAGGTGATTTCTTTTGGCAGAAAAAGAATTTTATTTTGCGGTCCTTGCATTAGGGCTTACATTCTTGCTTGCTTTAGGCATAAGTTCTGCTGCAGCAGCATTAAACAACAGCAGTACACCAAACAATTCCAGTGAAGGCAACAATAAAAATTCAGCGATGATGAATTCAAATAGCATGCCTAAAGCGTGCGGGCAGGCAATGCAGCAGGAGGGCTTAAGTGAAATGCATGAAGAGTGCGAGGAAATGATGGATTCAGGTGAATGCCCAATGCACAACAGCATGATGAATGGAACAATGAATTCAATGATGAACGGGCACATGAAAGGAATGATGGGATGAATGCTTAACCGGCAGAAAGCTGCAGGCCCAATTGTAGTACCCCTACCCTTTAGTCTGCAGCACTGCCTGTTAATTCAGGCAAAAAAATAAAATGAAAAAAATTGGAGTGAAAAAAATGAAAATAAGTAAAATTGTATTGATGGGAATTATTTTATTTTTTGCTTTTCTAATGTTAATGATTTTTTCCTCAAAAAATACTTCAGTTTCAGGTTATCTTCCTGCTTTTGCCGCAAAGAACCAAAAAATACAGGAAGCATACACCTTTGCAAAGAATTCAGGAGAAAAACTTGATGGAGTGCCATGCTTCTGCGGCTGCATGCAGCACATGCACAACGGAAGGATTCACAGCAGAGGCCTCCTGGACTGTTTTATGGAGGAAGACAATAAAACCTTTGAAGACCATGCTTCAAACTGCGATATGTGCATTAATGATGCGCTTGAAGTGAAAACCCTTTCAGCCCAAGGCTTAAGCAAGGATGCCATAAAACAGAAGATTTCTTCAAAATATATAAATTAGGAAGTGAAAAAAATGTTTGGCTTTTCAAAAAAGAAGGACCCGGTATGCGGGATGACACAAGAAAAAGGCAAAGGCATTGAAAAGCAGGGGAAATGGTTTTGCTCTCAGGCCTGCTTGGAAAAATATGGGGCAGGAACAAAAGAATCAGGCCAGAGTGGAAGTTGCTGCGGTTAATTTTAAGGTGGCAAAATGAATAAAGCTTTAATTGCGTTTGCCTCTCTTGTGCTTCTGCTTTCAATTGCGTCCTTTGCTTCTGCTCACTGCCCTTTATGCACTGGGGCAGCAGCTGGTGCAGTAGCAGCCGCAAGATTTTATGGCGTTGATGACGCAATCGTTGGAGTCTGGCTTGGGGCATTCATTATTTCCACAGCCTTGTGGTTTGACAGGATTCTTAAAAAGAGATATATTCCAATGCAGACTTTCTCAATAATAATCTTGGCTTTAGTAATGACTCTTGTCCCATTCTATTTTGCAGGATTGTTTGGTGGAATGCACAAAACATTGTTTGGAATTGACAGGCTCTTTGTAGGAATTGTTTCAGGAAGCATTCTCACTTACCTTGGATTCATTTTAAGCAATGAAATCAAAAAAGAAAACAAGAAGGTTTTGTTTCCATTCCAAAGCATAATCCTGACTTTTGCAATCCTATTGATTGCTTCGCTCATGTTCTGGCTTGTTGCAGTGTGAATTTAAAATGCAAGAAGAAACTTCAAAATCAATAATAATCGGGCTTTCCGCCTCAGTGCTCATGCTTCTGGCTTACATACTCATACTTACAGTTGCAAATTCATTCAGCCATGCAATCGAAGAATTCCTGCTGTTATGGCCTTGGATTATTCCTTTAGTAATAGGATTCGGAATTCAGATAGGATTGTATTCTTTTATTAGAAGTTCATTGCGCGAGAGAAGGCTTACTGCTGCAACAACTGAAGTTGCGGCAACGGGAGGCATTTCTACAGCCTCAATGGTTGCCTGCTGCGCCCACCACCTTACAGAAGTGCTTGTATTGTTCGGGCTTTCTGCTGCTGCATTGTTTTTGTTGAAGTACCAGATTACCTTTATAATTCTCGGAATTTTTTCTAATATTGTGGGCATTACAATAATGCTTGGCATAATCCAGAAAAACAATCTTTTCAGTAAAGAGTTATCAGGAATGCTTTTCAAATTTGACATGAAGACGGCAAGGAATGCCGCTATAGTTCTTTCTGCAATAATTGTTTCTGTGGCATTTCTTGCACCTCCCCCCACGTCAATTCCTCAAAATTTTCCAGTAAATTCAAACAACCAGAATGCATCAGCATCACAATTCAATCTTGGCACAAAAACAAACAATGAGAATGAAGTTTCAGTTGATGTAACCCCAATAGATTTCTCTTTTGGCAGTGAAGTTAGATTCAATATAGGTTTGAACACGCACACGGGCTCTCTTGATTACGACCTAACAAAAATTTCAGTTCTTCAGGACGATAAAGGAAATTCTTTCAATCCGATTAAATGGGAAGGCCCTCCTCCAGGAGGCCACCATAGGACAGGAATACTGACCTTCCCAAAGCTTGGAGAAAAAACTTCTTCCATCAAACTCGTAATAAAAGGGATTTATGATGTGCCTGAAAGGGTTTTTGTCTGGCAATTAATGTGAGGAATAAAGAATGGGAATAGAAAGCGCCGAAGAATTAGTGAGCAAAATCAATGAACTGAAAGAAAAGGAAAAGATAGACCTTTCCTCTGATGAAGACCTAAGCCTTGCGTTGATGAATTTGATTTCAATTGAAGAGCACCTGTATTTTTCCGGGATGAAGACAGAAAAAAAGAAGTATTTTGAGCTCCTGAATTCTGTCCGGGAGTTAAGGAAAAAGCTTTTGAAGGAAATTGTAAGGGAGCCTGAAGGTGAAACATGGTGCATTTCAAAGCATTTGCTTGCATCTTCCATGAGGCTTATAGAGGTAGGCAACAAGCACCTCACAAAAAAAGAGGGGGAGAAAGCGCACCAAAAATTCCAGGACGCGTTTGAGTTGTACACAATGTTCTGGAGCCTTAACTTAAAATTAATAAAAAACGAGGAATTGATTGAAGGGCCAAAAGACGCAAAAAGCTGGAGGGACAAATTCGGTTCAGTAATAAAAAAACTGATTGACTGCTGCAAGGAATAAATTATAAAATGTTTTAGGATTGAAGTTTATATGGACAAAAAAAATAAGACCTTTCTTGAAGGAATAATTTACGGATTGATTCCACACATTGGCTGCATTGCATTCATCATAGGCTCAATTCTTGGAGTGACAGTGCTCATAAATTTATTCAGGCCCCTGCTCTTGAATAAATACTTTTTTTACATTCTTTTCCTTGTTTCCATTTCTTTTGCCACAATCTCTGCATTATTGTATCTCAGAAAAAACGGCATTCTCTCCATGGCAGGAGTGAAAAGGAAATGGAAATATCTTTCAACAATGTATGGCTCAACTATTGGAGTCAACCTACTGCTATTCTTTGTGCTGTTCCCAATGCTTGCAAATGTTTCTGTGGATTCTTCGCCCAACCTTTCCTCAACAGGTGCAATTGCTTTTGCAGAGAACAAAAGCCTTGAGGCTTCACTGATAAAATTGAAGGTGGACATCCCCTGCTCAGGCCATGCAGCATTAATTTCAAGTGAATTAAAGACTTTGGATGGGGTATCAGAAGTAAAATTCTCTTCCCCCAATAACTTCGATGTGAAATGCGATCTTTCAAAGACTTCAAAGGAACAGATTTTGTCCCTTGACGTATTCAAGACTTATCCTGCCACCATTATTGAAGAAAAATAATAAGCTATAAATAATAAAACAGCAGCTAATGATATGATGAAGAAAGTAATTCCTATTTCAGGCATGCACTGCGCTTCCTGCGCTCAAAACATAGAGTCAAGGCTCAAGAAATTAAAGGGGGTGAATTCTGCCAGCGTGAATTTCGCCACAGAGAAAGCAACAGTAGAATTCAATGAAGGCATTACAAGCCAAGAAGAAATAAACAAGGTGATTGAAGAATTGGGCTACAAGCCCATAAGGCAGGAGCCACAGCCTGTTGCAGTGCAGGGAGCCAGCAAGTTAAGGCTCAAAGTAATTGGAATGGACAACCAGCACTGCATTGGCACAGTAAGCAATTCCCTAAAGATTAGGGGCGTTCTGTCCAAAGAACTCTCACAGAACGAGAGGGCAGTAATAAGATATGACCCTAAAATAATCAGCCCTGAAAAAATAAAGAAGGCAATAAAGGACGCAGGCTATGAGCCAATACAAGAAAAAGAAACAGAAGCAGAAGAAGAACTTTTTGACAGGGAGAAAGAGGCAAGAAAAAAAGAAATCAATTTACTGAAGAACTTGTTCCTGCTTTCCTTAATTCTTTCAATTCCAATATTCATCCTCTCCTTTCCTGAATGGTTTAATGTAATTATTCCATACCAGAATATTGTTCTGTTGATTCTTGCAACCCCAGTGCAATTCATTGTTGGCTGGAGATTCTACAAAGGCGCTTTCTCTGCATTAAAGGCAAGGACTGCAAGCATGGACACATTAATAGCAGTAGGAACTTCAGCAGCATACATTTACAGCGCACTCGCAATTCTTCTCCCTTACTTTGGAGATTATATTTACTTTGACACCTCTTCAGTAATAATCACTTTTATTATTTTAGGGAAATGGTTTGAGGCAATAACAAAAGGCCGAGCTTCAGAGGCAATAAAAAAATTGGTTGGCCTTCAACCAAAAATTGCGACAGTAATCAGGAACGGCAAGGAGTTGCAGATTGCAATCAGGGAGGTTGAAGTAGGAGACATTGTGTTAGTTAAGCCTGGCCAGAAAATTCCAGTGGACGGAATTGTAATTGAAGGATTTTCTTCAGTGGACGAATCAATGGTCACAGGGGAAAGCATTCCAGTAGAAAAAAATAAGGGAGACACAGTAATAGGGGCAACAATAAACAAGCATGGAAGCTTCAAGTTCAAGGCAACAAAAGTCGGCAAGGACACAGTTCTGAGCCAGATAATTAAATTAGTGGAAGAAGCCCAAGGAAGCAAGGCTCCAATCCAAAGGCTTGCAGACAAGGTCTCCTCAATCTTTGTTCCAGCAGTAATAATAATTGCAATAATTTCCTTTCTCTTATGGTTTCTTGTTTTCTCCCAGACATTTGTTTTCTCTTTAAGCATCTTTATTGCAGTCCTCATAATCGCCTGCCCGTGCGCCTTAGGCCTTGCGACTCCAACAGCAATAATGGTAGGAACAGGAAAGGCAGCAGAGAATGGAATCCTGATCAAGACTGCTGAGGCATTAGAGAACGCAAAAAGGATTACAACAATTGTATTCGACAAGACAGGCACTCTCACAAAAGGAAGCCCAAGCGTCACAGACATTATCCCAACAGGAAAAATTGAAAGGAAAGAGCTCTTAAGTTATGCTGCAATTGCAGAGAAGAATTCAGAACATCCACTCGCAGAAGCAATTATCTCAAAGGCAAAAGAAGAAAAAATAAAAGTTCCTGAAGCGCAATCATTCCAAGCAATCCCAGGCCACGGAATAATTGCAAAATACAGCAAGAAAGAAATTTTGTTTGGAAACAGGAACTTAATGAAAAAATACAGGATTAATTTCTCGGGCTCAGAAGAAAAAATAATAGCATTAGAGAACGAAGGAAAGACTGTAATGTTTCTTGCATTAAACAAAAAAATTATCGGGCTCATAGCTGTAGCTGACACCCTGAAAGAATTCTCAAAAGAAACTGTCCGGAAACTGCATGAAATGGGAAAAGAGGTAATAATGATTACAGGAGACAATAAAAGGACAGCAAACGCAATAGCAAAGCAATTAGGGCTTAATGATGTCCTTGCTGAAGTCCTGCCTCAGGAGAAAGAGAAAGAGATAGCAAAACTGCAGAAGAAAGGAAGGATTGTTGCAATGATAGGAGACGGAATAAATGATGCTCCTGCCCTCGCAAAGGCAGACATTGGAATTGCAATAGGCGCAGGAACAGATGTTGCACTAGAAACAGGCCAGATTGTCCTGATAAAAAATGATTTAAGGGATGTCATTACAGCAATAGACTTAAGCAATTACACACTCAAGAAAATAAAACAGAACCTCTTCTGGGCTTTCTTCTATAATTCAATTGGCATTCCAGTTGCTGCAGGCGCATTGTATGCTTTTGGCATTCTTCTTAATCCAATGATTGCCGGGGCTGCAATGGCTTTTTCTTCTGTTTCAGTTGTCTCAAACTCTCTTCTAATGAAAAGATATAAAAAAATTAAAATATAATTAATTAACAGGAGGCGATAAAAAAATGGAGCAAAATAAATTATTAGTTCTGCCGAAATTGAATTACGGCTTCAAGGACTTGGAGCCTTACATTTCAGAACAGCAATTGAAAATTCATTACGAGAAACACCACCAAGCTTATGTCAATGCAGCAAACGCAGTATTCGAGAAACTAGATAAAGCAAGAAAGGAAGGCACAGACCTGGACATGAAGGCCACACTCAAAGAGCTTTCATTCAACATTGGAGGGCACTTGCTGCACTCATTATTCTGGGGGAATCTTACACCAGTGGGAAAAGGAGGAGAAAAACCAACAGGCACATTGGCTGAAGCAATAGAGAAGGAATTCGGAAGCTTTGAGAGATTCAAGAAGGAATTCACTCAGGCAGCATCTTCAGTTGAAGGCTCAGGCTGGGCGGCACTCTCTTACCACAAGCAAACCCAAAGGCCAATAATAATGCAGATAGAAAAGCATAACGTGAACGTGATTCCGTCATTCAAAATTTTATTGGTCTTGGACGTCTTCGAGCACGCCTATTACTTAGACTACAAGAATGAAAGGCCGAAATTCATTGAAGCCTTCTGGAACATAGTGAACTGGAATGAAGCCAACAAGAGAATGGAAGAGCTGAAGAAATAAAAAGAGAGACCAAAATGATTAAAGGCTGGAAGAACATTAGAGATTTAATTGAATACCCGAGGGAAGGCATTCTGAGCAAGGAGTTAATTAAAGGAAAGAAGATTGATTTAACCTTATTCTGCATGGCTAAAGGCTCTCGAATTTCAGAGCACACCTCCGCAAGAGAAGGCTTTGTTTTCGTGCTTGAAGGCAAAGGTTCATTCAAGCTCAAAGCAAAAAATATTTCAATGCTTCCGGGCGTTCTGATTTTTCTTCCAAAGAATGCGGCCCACGCGCTCAAAGCCAGAGAGAATACTTCATTCTTTCTTTCGTTGTATGGAGAAAAGTGATGGAATATGCCTGAACAAAAATATCCTGAGCCAGTGGTTGGAGCGTTTATCTTTAATCCGCAGGGAAAAGTTTTCCTGATGAAATCTTTTAAGTGGAAAGGCGATTACACATTTCCAGGAGGCCACATAAAATCAGGGGAAAAACTTGAAGATGCAGTAAAGCGCGAAGTAAAAGAGGAAACAGGATTGAATGTTTATAACATTAAATTCGTTCGTTTTTGAGAATACATTTTCGAAAAGCACTTTTATAAGAAAAAGCATTTCATATTCTTTCATTTCTCATGCAAGACAAAATCCAGAAAAGTAAAATTAAGCCCTGAAGGCCAAGAACATGTTTGGATTTCATTGAAAGATTCATTGAAGCTTAATCTTACACCTCCTGCAAGGCAAACTATCAAGGAATACCTTCTGAAGAAAAAATTCAAAAGGCAATAAAATGAATTCGCCTGAAATACTGAAAAAATTAAGGTCTTTGGGCAACCCCAAGAATGTTGAGGGAATGGCTCGCTTTGGAATCAACCCAAAGAATACTTATGGTGTAACAATTCCTGATTTAAGAAAGCTGGCTAAAGAAATTGGAAGAAACCATGAATTGGCTCAAGAGCTCTGGGATTCAGGGATTCACGAAGCAAGGATTCTTGCTTCAATGATTGAAGAAAAAGAAAAACTAACAGAAAAGCAGATGGATTCTTGGGTGAAAGCATTTGATTCCTGGGATGTCTGCGACCAAGTTTGCATGAACCTCTTCGACAAAACAGAATTTGCGTTTAACAAGGCAGTCGAATGGAGTTCAAGAAAAGAGGAGTTCATAAAAAGAGCAGGATTTGCTTTAATGGCCTGCATGGCAGTGCATTGCAAACAATTAAATGATGAACACTTCATTAAATTTCTGCCATTAATCAAAAAACAGTCAACAGATGAAAGGAATTATGTAAAGAAGGCAGTCAGCTGGGCTTTAAGGCAGATAGGCAAAAGAAACAAGAAACTAAACAAGGAGGCAATAAATACTGCAAAGGAAATTCTTAAAATCAATTCCAAGAGCGCCAAATGGATTGCTTCTGATGCAATAAAAGAGTTGACTGGAAAGGCAGTGCAAAAAAGGTTGAGGTGAAGTAAATGGGATTTTTCGGTTCAGGAAAAAAAGAAGAGCAAAAAGATGAAGCAGGAGAACAAGAAGGAAAATACTCTGAAACATGCTCTCTGTGCGGAGGCACAGGAACAGACAAGAAGTGGGCAGGAAAATACTGGCACAAACGTTGTTATAGGTCTGCTAGGAAAGCCAGTAAAAAATTTATATAATTTTTTTAAATTATTTTTTTTGATTTATTTCCCTAATTCAATCTTTTTTATTACTTCGTAGTCTTTGATTATGTTTACTGTGGCTTTGGGGGAAATCCTTGCTATCTTCTGGATTTCTTTCTGCGAGAGAACCTTTCCTTCAATTTTCAGCATGTCTTTCACTCCAAATTTCTTGCTGTGAATGTTTGTAACCATGCTGATTGTAGAATTTGGATACTTTCTCTTAATGTTTAAGGCTTCAATGATGTCCAAGGCCCTGTTCTGTGCTATATGGTCTATTACTGTACCATTCTCGATCTTGTTTATTTTGTATTCTTTCTCCATTCCAGACAACCTCCAGTATTCTTTCAAGCTTTTCGGGTTAAGAGAGGGTTTTGCCTCTAAGCTCTTCACAAAGGCTTCAGCTGTATTGAATTCTGAAATTACTGGAATGCCGTACTCTGCAGCCTTCTTTCTTATAGAGCTTTCTTTCTCTAAGTCAATTACAATTTCAGGCATTCTTTCAGCATCAAATTCTTTTGTTGAATTAAAGCCAATTCCTTTAATTCTTTCAATAAATTTTTCTTCAACACCTTTTATGAACACGGTTCCTTTGGCTTTGCCTTCAAGAGAGAAAGGAAAGCTCTGCTCTATTGCAATCAATGCTTTCAGGAAGGCTTCCTCAAAGCTTTCTCCTAAGCAGGCAATTTCCCCTGTTGAATTCATTTCAACTGAAAGTTTGGGGTCTATTCCCCCTAACCTTGACCACGAAAACATTGGAACCTTGATTGAGCACACGCCTGCAATTTTAGGTTCAGTTTCATGCAGTGCTTCCCCTAACATGCATTTTGTTGCTAATTTGATTAAATTCACTCCAATTGTCTTGCTAGTGAAAGGCATTGACCTTGAAGCCCTCAAATTGCATTCAATAACAAATATTTCTCTGTCCTTCACTAAATACTGCATGTTGAATGGGCCTTTTATGCCCAAAGACTGTGCAATCCTTTTAGTGTAATCCCTTATTTTTTCTTGTATTTCCTCTGAAAGACTTTGGGGCGGAATAACCATGCTTGCATCTCCTGAATGCACTCCTGCTCTCTCTATGTGCTCTATTATTGCTCCAATGAATACATTCTTTCCGTCAGATACTCCATCAACCTCGCACTCCATTGCAGTCAAGAATTTTGAAATCACAATAGGGCAGTCTTTTGAAACAATTACAGCGCCCTTAACGTATTCTTTTAGTTCCTTCTGGTTGAATGCAACCTTCATCGCAGACCCTGAAAGGACATAGCTCGGCCTCACAATTACAGGAAAGCCTATTTTTTTCGAGAAGGCCTTGATTTCCTTTAGTGAAGCAAGGCTCTTCCACTCAGGCTGTGCAATGCCCAATTCATCAAGTAAAGAAGAAAACTTCTGCCTGTTCTCTGCTGAATCAATGTCCCTTCCAAATGTCCCAAGGATGTGGATGCCTCTCTTTGCGAGAGAGAATGCAAGGTTGTTTGATGTCTGGCCTCCAACTGAAACAACTACCCCAAAAGGATTCTCTTTTTCAATTATGTCAAGCACCCTCTCCAAAGTAATTTCCTCAAAATAAAGCTTGTCTGACATGTCATAGTCTGTGGAAACAGTCTCCGGGTTGCAGTTCAGCACGATTGCCTTCAGTCCTTTTTCTTTTAGGCCCCACACGCAGTTCATTGTGCACCAGTCGAATTCAACGCTCGAGCCAATCCTTATAGGGCCTGCACCTAACACCAATGCTTTAGCGCTGTCAGAAAAATCAATGTCGTTCTCTGTTCCATTATAAGTGAAATAAAGGTAATTGGTTTTCGCAGGCCATTCTGCTGCAAGTGTGTCAATCTGTTTTACTACAGGAATTATCCCGTAATGCTTTCTGAGCTCTCTTATCTTTTCCTGGGATGCATTCAGCATTCCTGCAATCTTTTTGTCCGAGAAACCTAATTTTTTTGCCTGTGAAAGAACTTCAGGAAAATCTTCATTGGAGAAATTCAGTTTCTTTAATTTACTGTGCATTGAAGCAATATTTTTTATTTTATGCAAAAACCATTCATCCACCCCTGATAGTTCATGGATTCTTTCAATTTTCATTCCCTGCCTTACTGCCTGAACAATTGCAAAAAGCCTTTGGTCTGTAGGATGCCTTAATTCTTCCTCCAGTTTTCTTATTTCAATTTTCTCTTCCTCAATTAATTCCCTTCCTATTTCAAGCATTCTCACTGCCTTCTGTAATGCCTCCTCGAAATTCCTGCCAATGGCCATTACCTCTCCTATTGCCTTCATCTGGCTCCCAATCCTCCTGTTCACTCCAGAAAATTTCTGGAACTCCCATCTCGGAATCTTTACTACAATGTAATCCAGTGCAGGCTCAAAGCAGGCTTTTGTTGCTCCAGTCACCTTGTTCAATAATTCAGGGAGAGTGAATCCCACTGCAAGCTTTGCTGCAATGTAAGCTAAAGGGTAACCAGTAGCCTTGCTTGCAAGAGCAGAGCTCCTGCTCAGCCTTGCATTGACTTCAATTGCATAATACTGCTGGCTTTTAGGATCCAATGCAAACTGAATATTGCACTCCCCCACAATTTTTAATGACCTTATAACCCTTATTGCAGCGCTCCTGAGCAGATGATATTCCTTGTTTGTTAAAGTCTGCGATGGAGCAACAACAATTGAGTCTCCAGTATGAATGCCTAAAGGGTCAAGGTTCTCCATATTGCAGACAGTAATGCAGTTGTCGCTCGAGTCCCTTACTACCTCGTACTCCAATTCCTTCCAGTGAAAAAGATATTTTTCTATTAGGACTTGGCCTATCATTGAATGCTTTAATCCAATCCCTGCAATCTTCTCTAATTCTTCTTCATTCCATGCAATGTCCGACCCTAACCCACCCAAAGTATAAGCAGGCCTTACAATTACCGGATACCCAATCTTTCCTGCTGCCTCCAATGCGCTCTTGACAGAAATTGCAGTCCTGCTCTCAGGGACAGAAACATCAGCTTCCTTCATTGCCTTCTTGAATTCCTCCCTGTCCTCTGTTTTCTTAATTACTTCAATCCCTGTGCCTAAAACCTTCACTCCATGCTTCTTCAGAATTCCTTTCTCCTCTAATTTCACTCCAGCATTCAATGCTGTCTGGCCTCCAAAACTCAAGAGAATTCCATCAGGCTTCTCCAATTCAATTATTTTCTCTAGAAATTCAGGGGTAATAGGCTCAAGATAAACCTTGTCTGCAAGCTCTGATGTTTGAATTGTAGCAATATTAGGGTTCACCAATACAGTCTCAATGCCTTCCTCTTTTAATGCCTTTAATGCCTGCGAGCCAGAATAATCAAATTCTGCCGCCTGGCCAATTCTAATGCCTCCAGAGCCTAAAAGTAAAACTTTGGCTGGTTTCACAGACCAAATGCCTCCTTTCTGTTTGGTAAAAATGGTTGAATTCTTTTTTTATTGTATAATCCATTTAAAAATTTAAAATTACGTTTTTTATGTAGGTTAAATAGTTTATGGTTAAAAACATTGAGTAGGTTTTGCTGACGCTGTATTTTTATTGATTTATACTTTAAGTTTGAGTTTATAGTAATGCCCAACTTTTTTAAGGCTTGTGAATACAAATCTATTTCCTTCTGGTTTTCAATTCTAATTTGTATATAATCCAAATTACTATTTGAGATTATTGGTGAGCCATCTGCTGCCAAAACTCCTTGCATAAACCATTTAGAATAATCGATCTTCTTCGTTAAAAAAAGGGTAATATTATTTAAGATACTAAACCAAACTTCTCTGAAAACAACATCTGGCAAATATAAGTGCAGAGAACCACACTCAGCAATTGGGTTACCTACAAATAACTTTGTTTTGGTGAAATTAACAAATGGAATATTAATCTGTTTGCTCCATATTTTCTTAAACTTTTTTTCTTTTTGAAGTGATTTTTTTAAGTTTGTATAAATTATTTTTGCCCTCCATTTAACTCGTGGTGCTAAAAAGTTTTCTTCAAAGCATTCCAAAAATAAATTTATTAAGTTAAAATCTGAATTTACAATTTCAACTCGCCTTAAATTGTTTTTACTTCCTTCTCCTTGAAAAAGTCCTAGTGATTGAACTAATTTTTCATTCAATTTGATATAACGTGGTAATTCAACATGGGTTCCGACTCGCCCGGACCACACCCACAACTTGCCTGCATTTAAAAATGCTTTAATTCTATTAGTGCTTTTTAATTTAAGAACATACAGGTCAATGAAAATATCGCCCCCTTTTTCAATTAAGGGCTCTAAATTCGGATTACTATAATCCTCAATTTTTTTAAGGAATATTACTTTTTCTTCTGCTTGATCAGAGTTAGATTGCAACAGCCCATATGGGATATAAAATTTAAAATAATCATTATTTCTATCTTTTCTTTCAGTTTTTTTTATTTTTGAAACAAACGTTATCCCTTTTAATTTGCAAATAATAATATCTTTATCTTTTAAGCAAACTTTTTTTGCAAGCTCAATAGGAAAATACGCAGGGCTATACCCCGCATGAATTTTTCTTTTTTTTACTTTTATATAAAAAGTAGTTTCATCAATTAGTTTTTTGGGTATCTTAAATATTTTTAATTTTTGTCTTTTTTTCTTTACACCGCCTTGAGAAAAGTTTTTATTAAATTTAATGGAAAGCTCATTAGCTATTTTTTTATCAGTCACGCCATTTTCGGACAAACATTTTAATTCTTTAATATGCTCTTCAATCCAAATATTCATCTCTGATCTAATAAATAAAAAAGTTGCTTGTATTTTAAAATCGTTTTCAAAGAGCACATCTCCCATGAACATCTTACTTCCCTCTTATAATTTTAACAAATTTGTCAAAAAGAAACTCAGTATCAGTGGGGCCAGGACAAAATTCTGGATGAAATTGCACTCCAAACAATTTCTTTTTTTTGTTCTCAATCCCTTCCACTGTCCCGTCATTTGCATTCAAGTAAGTTACCTCAGCTTTTCCTTCAAGGGATTCAGCTTTTACAGCAAAGCCGTGGTTTTGGGAAGTAATATGGCATTTTCCTCCATTCAATTCAATTACAGGATGATTCTGGCCCCTGTGCCCAAACTTTAGCTTGAAAGTGTCAGCACCCAAAGCCCTTGCAAGCACCTGGTTGCCCAAGCATATTCCAAACAAAGGCACTTTATATTCAATCAGTTTTCCCGCTGTTTCCACAACGTAATTAATTTTTTTTGGGTCTCCTGGGCCATTGGAAATTAATATTCCATCAGGATTGAAAGACAAAATTTTTTCTGCTGAAAAATTTGCAGGAACCCTAATTACCTTCACATCCCTCTTCTGCAGATTCCTGATTATATTCTCCTTGCAGCCGCAGTCAATTACCACAATCCTTTTCCCTTTGCCCTCATAAAATATTTCCTTTTTTATTGTCACTTCTGCAACCAAATCCCTTTCATTCGGGTCCTCAATTCTTGCTGCCTCTTTCAGGAGCTCTTCTTCATCCACTTCCTTTCCCGCACTTAAAATTCCAAGCATTGTGCCTTTCTCCCTTAAAGCCTTTGTTAACTGCCTTGTGTCAATGCCTTGAATTCCAGGAATTCTTTCCTTCTTCAGCCATTCACTCAAATTCATTTCAGAGGAATAATGCGACGGCCTTTCGCACAATTCTCTTACAATGTATCCGGCAATTTTTGGTGCATCAGACTCAAAGTCTTTACTGCTTACACCATAATTTCCTATTAGAGGGTAGGTCTGGCACAGAATCTGCCCGTAATATGAAGGGTCAGTTATTGCTTCAGTGTATCCTACCATTCCTGTATTGAACACTATTTCCCCTGAAGCCCTTGAATTAGAGCCGAATGCTTTCCCGTAATAAATGCTACCGTCTTCAAGAACAAGAATCGCAATTTCTTTTGCTTTCTTTCGGGCTTCCTCTCGCGAAAAAATAAAAACCCACAAGGAACTTGTAGAAAAAACTATTTAAACTTTCTGCATGCAGGGGGGAGGATTCGAACCCCCGAAGGCACTAAGCCGCCAGATCTCCCAATTCTTTTTCTTTCTTTTCATAAACGTTTTCTTTTCTTTTTCTAAAAAGAAAGAAAAGGTTTCTTGAGTCTGGTCCCGTAGGCCGCTTGGGTACCCCTGCATGGAAAAATCTTTGCAGTGAAAAGTATAAAAATATAAACCGCAAGGCAGTTAATTCTATTATGATAAAAAAACCAAAGCTTCCTGCTCCAGACCTGAATAGAATTATTTTTAGCAAGCCTGACAAAAAACACATCAATTTTCTTGCGAGAATAATAAAGAAAGGAGACCAATTAGAGAAAAGAAGAGACAAAAAATAATTATTTCTTTGCTTTTGTTATTCCAACTAATTTGATCTTGAATACCAGGGTTTTTCCTGCTAGTGCTGGATTCATGTCCACTTTGGTGATGTTTTCGTCTGTTGCAATCACTGTCCCGGGCCTTCCTTCAACCTTCAGTATCATCCCAATCTTTGGCTTTATCATTACATCATTCAATTCCTTTGTGCTGATGCTCCAAATCAAGTCAGGGTCATATTCTCCGTAAGCGTCCTTTGGCTCCAAAGTAATTGTCTTTTGTTTATTCAATTTCATTCCAATTACTGCTGCCTCAAATCCTTTTATTAGCTGGCCTGCACCTAAAACGAATTCCAAAGGCTTTCCTGGAGCGCTCTTGTCAAAGACATTCCCGTCCGGAAAACTGCCTTCATATTCCACTTTCACTGTGTCGCCAACAAAAGCCTGCGATGCAAGAGGGTCAAATTTATTTTCGTCTGTTGTTTTGTTCGCATCAGAAGGATTATTGTTTCCTTGAGTGCACCCCACTGAAAGAATCAGCAGCACCAAAGCAAGAAATACAAAATACTTTTTTTGCCTCATACAATTAATTTTGGGCATAATATATTAAAAAGAAAAGACATTTTATTAGTATGCCCCCTAAATTCAGCAGAAAATTAAACCCAACACAGATGGGCAAACTTGCAGACCACATAATCAATACAGCGCCTTCAGAAAAGCATGCAAGTGTTTTTGGTAAAATTATAAAATTGGGGAATTGGCTTCCACCTAAAAAGAAAAAATAAAGCAAAATTTTTTTCAGGCCCTCCTCTTAGCTAACTTAAACTGAAAGTAGCCGGTTACTTGAATTCTGGAATTATTTGCTGGGTATCCTATTTGAAGTTTGTTCTGCATCATGTCCAGACAACTTTGTTTCTGGATGCTGCTCACTATTTTTTCCCAGTAAGTGGAATCACCAAAGCGCTGAGCCATGTTGAGATAACAATTGTCTTTATTGCTGACATCCTTGATTTTCTCGCAGACTACAGCATCTCTTTTGTCTGTTGCGTATTGGTTATAGCATTGGTCTTCACTTAATTCTGCTTCTTTGCATACAGCTGGATCGCCTTTCACTTCAGCAACTAATGCGTAGCAGGAAAGGCGTACATCCTTGCTTACTTTTTTGCACAGAGAAGTGTCCTTAAGTTTTGCTGCAAGGCCAACAATGCACAAGTCTTCAAGTGAGCCTCCTTGAGCCGAAGGCATGCCAGTGCAAACACTCAATTGCGTCTCAACACTTAGATCTTCTGCTTTAGGTTCAGGTTCAGTAACAGGGCACAAGGCTTTATTTAGAACAACTGTCCCGTCAGAGCAGACGTACTGAAATGCAGAGCTTCCTGAGCTGTTTGCTGCTGCGTGCAGCCAAGCAAAATAATGCTCGCACCCAACAACATAGCCAAATAAAGTTTATTTATAAAAGGTTATCATAAAAAAAAGGGAACGCGGAGGGCGAGATTCGAACTCGCGCGGGCTTTCGCCCAAGAGCTAACTGCTTACCATTTTTCTTTTTTGGGCAACCTGCCGTTTCTTTTCTTCCGGCAACTTGCAGCTTCTTTTCTTTCCTAAAGAAAAGAAGGGGCAGTAGCAGGCTCTCGCCGTAACCAGACTGGGCCACCTCCGCAAATCAGAACCTTGCGGTTCCAATACCTCCCTCACGCCGGTTGACGTGCGGGCACTATCTTCGCATTCGCTCGATAGTGCTGTTTCGCTTTAGAATTATTTTGGTTGAAAATGTTTTTTATTCAGTTGGTTTGAAAGCGCTTTCTTTCTGAGATGTGGGCATAGAGGTCAAGCACGATTTTGCCTATGACAAGTATGAGGACTGGAGCGCTTATAATTGCACCGAAAATGAGCGCTGCCTGCATTACAATTATTCTCGGGTAAGGGGAAAACATTAATGTTGTTGGACTGGCTTTCTCGTATTCTTTTCTCCCCACATAATTTGTAATGAAAGAGATTCCATGGCTTATGAACAGGAAAACAAATGCAATGAGCACATTAAAGAAAATTGTTTCAAAGCCGTGAATGCTTGCCCTTAAATTGAAAAAAAAGCTGAAGAATGCCCTGAATATTACTAAAAATAATATGGCAAATAGGTGAGCTGCCATGAATATGCCGTAGTGAATGCAGAAGAAAACCACCAAAAAAATTTTAATTATGAAAGATTTTTTTTCTGCTGTTTCTTCAGGGGTTGCCCCAGCTAAGTTTATTTTTATTACAGGCTTTCCGTCTGCCTGCTGAAGATTCTGAAGGTTTATGGCACCTTTTGCTAGGAGCATTTTCAGTATTGTGTAGAAGCCGATTATTGCGCTTTCACTCCAGTACAGTAAAAGTATTTCTGTTGTATTCCAGCCGTAAAATAGCACTCCAAACAATGGAATTAGATTGAATATGATTAGGACTATGGCTGAAGGATAAAAGGAAATGTCCTTGAAGTTACTCAAATTCACATTCATTTGCTAATAATACACTTTTTCCCTTAAAAAGTTTAACCCTCTAATAGATAGTGAATGTATCTCAAAAGGCTTTTCAAGCCAAACAAGATCAAGATTGCATTGTTCATTGTGTTAATGCTTCCAATGATTGTTGCAGGCATTGAAATACTTCTTGGAGTAAATTTTGATGTCCTGCCCTTAATTGTATTTTATGTTATAGTGACTGCCCCAGGAATTGCAGCATATTACGCCCTCAAGATATTCTTCTGCGGGACAGGATTTTACTGCACTGCGGCAAGGGCTTTAGGTCTTTTTTTGATTGCATTCAATGCATACCTTCTTGCTTGCTCTTATCAAATTTACTGGGACTTCTACCAGAAATACTTCAAAAAATACTTTGACGTTGAAAAACACTTTAAGAAATTCATTGAAAAAAAAGAAAAGAATTAAGAGTATTTTTTTGTGTCTTTGAGGCCGTGGCCTGTTACAATGCAGGCAACCCTTCCCTTTAGTCCCAATTTCTTTGCTCCTGCAAAAGAGACTGCACCTGAAGGCTCTGCGTAAAGGCCTTCTTTTCCTAATTCTTTTTGGGCTGAAAGGATTTCTTTTTCTGTCACTTCTTCGGCCAAGCCTTTTGAGGCTTTTATTGCGTGCAATGCTTCTAGTCCGTCAACAGGGTTACCGCAGGCAATTGCAGTAGCAATAGTGGAGAAATTCTTTATTACTAGAATTTCTTTCAAATTGTTCTTCCATGCTTTTACTACTGGAGAGCACTTGTTCACTTGCACTCCGACAATTCTAGGAATTTTTTTTATTAGTCCTGCTTTCCTGAATTCATTCAATCCCTTGAATACTGAGTAAATTAGGGTGCCGTTTCCGATGGGAGAGACAATGAAGTCTGGAACCTCGTAATTCAATTGCTCTATTACCTCGAATGCAATGCTTTTCTCTCCTTCTCCTCTGAAGGGATAGTCTCCCATCAAATAAACATTTCTTTTTTTCTTCAATTGCTTTGTTTTCTTCACTGCGTCATCGTAAGAGCCTTTCACTCTAACAATTCTTGCTCCGTGAGCTGAAATCTGGGCAAACTTCTCTTTTGTAGCAAAGCCTGGCACAAAGATTGTTGCATTAATTCCTGCTTTCGCAGAATAAGCTGCAATTGATGCCCCCATGTTCCCTGTTGAAGCGCAAGCAATCTCTTTCACTCCCAACTCCAATGCTTTTGATACCTCAACTGTTGACCCTCGATCCTTGAAAGAGCCAGTAGGATTAGAGCCTTCAAACTTGAAGTGATAATCCCTTATTTTGTTAGAGTGAATTAATGGCGTGCCCCCCTCCTGCAGTGACACTATCTTTGACAAGTCTTTTATTGGGTAGAACATCCAGTACTTCCAGTGCCTTATTTGATCATTGAGGAATTCATATCTCTTCACCAGCTTCCTTAACTCAGAGTAATTGTATTCAATGTCCAGGGAATAATTGCAGGAAGGGCACTCAAAGAGCACGGGCTCCATTGAATACTCTCTCCCGCACTTAAAGCAGACGAAGTTTTTTGCGTGCATTAAGATTCACTTCTTTTTTCCTTTTTTTATTAGCCGATCATAATCCACAGGAATTCCTTTTTCCTGCATTTCCTTCAAGAATTCTTCTGTAAACTGTCCAGGCATTTTCCTTTTTCCTTTGCTTTCAGGCCTTTTTTGGCCTGACGAAATCAGCAGTTGTAATTCCCTTGTTGTAGTGTGCCTTAGCGCCCTGTATCTGTGCGAGCCTTTGAATTTTTTTCCTTTTATTATAGGCCTTAACTTTCTCACAATTTCTTTCACTTCAAAATCTTTTGTGCTTTCTTCCACACTTCAGAGTGGATTTCTTCCCTTGACTTCAGCTTGTTTCCTCTCACACAATTAATTCTACTCCAATTCTTTTCTTTCCTGCACAAATGCAGAAACATCGCTCGCACTTTGTTCTGGTAAGCAATATCACTTTCATAAATGTCTTTCTTTCTGCCCTTCCTGTACGCTTTTTCCCTGTCTTTTCCTTTCATGAGCTTCCGGGAAATTTGCGGGAGCACATCAAGGAAGAACACCAAGTCAGGCTGGGGCATCCTTGACTCAAGGGCCTTCATCCATTGAAAGAATTCTTCTCTCTGCTTTTTGCCCTTGAATTTTGCTGGCTGGAAGCCATAATTTGCAGTGAAGTACCTGTCAAAAACAAGAATTGTTCCTTTCTTTAATTTTTCTTGGATTTCTTTTTTTGCGTGATATCTGTCCAGAGAGTATAAAAGAGAACAGAATTCAGGAGGCAATTCTTCTTTTGAACCAAATTCTCCAGCCAAATATCTTCCTACAAGAGAGCCAAAGAATTCGTTGTAGCGCGGGAAAGAGCTTAGCTCTGCTTTCTTTCCTGCCTTTTTTATTCTCTCAAAGAATAATTTTGCTTGCGTTGCTTTGCCTGAAGCATCCACTCCCTCGAAAACCACAATCCTGCCTTTCATTCTTTCTTTCCCCTGTTCTATTAAATATTCAATCAGTTTTTTAATTTTTCTTTAGATTAATACTTTTGATTGAAATGGCTGTAAATCCTTACAAAGTTAGGTTCTGGGAATTAAAAAGGCATTTGGTGAGGGGCAGAACAAAAAAAAAGTGGCTGACAAAAAAGAAATATTGGGAGATAATTGAAAGGCTTCAAAAGTCACCTAAGTCAGGTGAGCATAAGTCAAGATTCATTGCAAGGTTTACTGTATCATATTTCTGCAATAAATACGGGATTACAGGCAGAAAAAGAGCAGAATTTGAGAAGGTTATGAAAGGATTGACAAATTGTTCCATTTTGCATCCCAAAACATTAATTGAAAAGCGAGAAAAAGAAATGAAAATGGACAAATTAGTTAGCGAGCTTAAAAAAATTCTGACAAAAGAAGAGCAACTTGCCTTTAATTTGCATACAGAAATATTTAAGAAGTGGGTTAAAAGTCCGCCCTTATTCTGGAAAGAAACAGGCATTGACAGAATAACATATAATAAAATAAAAAAAAGATTACTCAACAGGATAACACAAAAGAAAGGATTGAAAGGGATATTGACAGGTGAAGTTAATTTTATAGTTAATGATTTTATAGAACGAATTATAAAAAGAGAAGCATTCAGGAGAGCCAAGTTTCTCGCCCCTGCAGAGAAAAAAGAATTATACAAACTTGAAGTATTACATTCAAGAATGGGAAAAAAAGTTTTTCAAAAAGAGATATCAGAAGGAGAATACAATAAGTGGTTAGAAGAACTTAATGAAAAAACAAAAAAAATTGTAGGAGAAGAAAAATTTGAAAAATTAGGTCAGCTCATGGCTTTGATTCTGGAAGAAATTGAAGAGATGGGCGGAGGAAATTGAACAAAAAAAAGGTGGGGAAATGCCTGAAACAAAACTGAATGTAAAACTTTTAAGGTATACTTTTGAGCCTGAGATTGCCGCTGCCCTCGGGGCAAAGATGTGCTATAATAAGGTGGGAATAGATGAATTGGTTGAAGGAATGACAAAAGAGAAGGCAGAAAAATTATTGAATCACATTATTGACGTGGGCCATCATTCTGTCTTAGAGCACGCAAGCTTCACTTTTGCAGTTGAAGGCATCAGCAGGGCCTGCTCCCACCAATTAGTAAGGCACAGAATAGCTTCTTATTCACAGCAAAGCCAGAGATATGTCGACTTAAGTTCTTTCAATTTCATTGTGCCGCCGAGCATTAAAGGAAACCAGAAAGCATTGCAGAAATTCAATGAGGCATTAGAGAAAACAAAAGAGGCTTACGGCGAGTTAGTGAAAGATGCCCCAAAAGAGGACGCAAGATTCATTCTTCCTAATGCAATAGAAACAAAAATTGTAATCACAATGAACACGCGTTCTCTCTATAATTTCTTTGAGAAAAGGTTGTGCACTAGAGCCCAATGGGAGATTAGGGCTTTAGCGCAAAAAATGCTTGAAGAAGTAATGAAGGTTGCTCCGCTTTTATTCAAGGAGTGCGGGCCTTCCTGCAAGACAATAGGCTTGTGCAGGGAAGGAAAGAATGCCTGCAATTTGTATAAAGTATATGGCGCAAGGCTGAAGGAAATAAGGCAGCTTTAAAATAAAATTTTTCCATAAACTTTTTATGCTTGAATCAAATGCATTAAATTACCTGAATTCCCTTGACAAATTCGGCACTGTTTTTGGGCTGGAGAGAATCCAGAGGCTAACTGAATTATTGAATTTCCCCCAGAATTCCTTTTCTTCAGTTCACGTTGCAGGAACAAACGGCAAAGGCTCAACATGTTCCTTTATTGCCTCAATATTAAGGGAAGCAGGCTTCAATGCAGGGCTGTACACTTCGCCTCATCTTGTGTCCTTCACTGAAAGAATTCAGGTGAATGGAAAAAAGATTAATGAAAAGGAATTGAAGACAGGAATAAATAAAATAAGAAAATTAATTGCAGAAGAGCAGGAAAAAAACAAAAAATTCCAGCCAACCCAGTTTGAAGTGCTTACAGCTCTTGCATTCAATTATTTTGCAGAAAAGAAAATAGATTTTGCTGTAATAGAAACAGGCTTGGGAGGAAGGCTTGACGCAACAAATGTCCTAAAACCCGAGGTTGCGGTAATCACAAACATTTCCTTGGAGCACACAAAGGAGCTGGGGAACACAATAAAAAAAATTGTGCATGAGAAGGCAGGAATAATAAAGCAAAATTATGTTGTGGTGACAGCAGAGACAAAAAAAGATGCATTGAAAGAAATAAGAGAGAAGTGCGTTCAAGAGAAAGCAAAATTATTTGAATTAAGAAAGCACTGCACTTGGAAGAGAAAATCATTCAGCCTGAAAGGCCAGAAATTCCAGGCAAAAATTCTTGGAAAGAAATACAATTTATTCATTCCGTTTTTAGGAGAACACCAATTGCAGAACGCCTGCACTGCAGTCCTTGCAGTAAAACTGCTCAAACAAAAAATCCCATATAAAGCAATTACTGAAGGCCTGCAAAAAACCAGGTGGCCTGCGAGATTTGAAGTGAAAAGAAAAAATCCTTTGCTTGTGCTTGATGCAGCCCATAACCCTGCATGCTTTAAGGCTCTCGCACGAACAGTAAAAGAAGTGAAAAAGAAAATTAAAGCCCAAAAACTGATTCTTGTTTTAGGTGTTGCAGGTGACAAGGACATCAAAGGCATCTGCAGGCGCATAATCCCTCCTGCTGATAAAATAATTGTAACTCAGGCAAAGTACAGGGGCATGAAAGCAGAAAGAATTGCAGCAGAAGTAAAAAAATACAAGAAAAATTTTGTTGTAATAAGAAGTGTGCCGAAAGCAGTGAAGAAGGCAATTAATTCTGCTTCAGAAAAAGATTTTGTGCTTGTGGCAGGAAGCCATTATGTTTTAGGCGAAGCTTGCGGGCATCATTACACCAACAGCTTTAAATAGCAGATTTTATAATTATTACGCCCATCAAACAAATAAACGCTTCTTCAATTCAAGGAATAAAGTGATTAAATGGTTTTTTACCAGTTGCTCATTATTATTTTTGGTTTTGTGTTAATTGCCAAAAGCGCTAATGAAATCATAAAAAGCCTGATAAGGGTTGCAGGGTATTTGGGCTTTACAGAGTTTGCAATTAGTTTTCTTCTTGTTGGGGTTATCTCTGTAATGCCGGAGCTTGTGATTGGAGTAATGTCTGCAGTTGAAGGAACGCCTTCATTCGGGCTTGGAATAATATTTGGTTCAAATATTGCAGATCTTACATTAATAATTGGAACTGTCGCCCTGTTGTCAAAGAGCATTAAACTGCATTCTTCAACAATAAAGCAGGCAAAGTTTCTTGTTTTGCTCATTGCCTTGCCTGTGCTCTTGCTGTGGGATTCAGAGCTCTCCCGCTTGGATGGCTTAATCCTTCTGCTGGCATTCCTTTTTTACATTTATAGGGTTGTCAAGTTGCATGGCCCTTCAGTGCAGCCTTTCATAAAGAAAAAGCCTGATATCTTCTTTGAATTCACTGTTCTTTTAGTATGCCTTATAGTCGTTTTTATTTCAGGAAACATGATCACTCACGCCGGCAAAGAATTGAGTTCAATCCTTTTTCTGCCTCTCTTTTTTGTGGGAATAATTCTCGCTGTAGGCACATGCATCCCTGAGCTGGCAATGGCAGTGCAGGCCTCAAGAAAAAAGCACGCTGAACTGGGTTTCGGCGACATCATAGGCAACGTGTTTGCTGACTGCACAGGCACTATTGGAATTATTGCTTTGATTTCGCCAATAAGGCCAGAATACCCTCAATTGACAGTTCTTACAGGAATAATTATGGTAGGCTCGCTGATGGCCCTTTTATTCATATTCGGCTCAAACAAAAAGATTTCAAAGAGAGAAGGCGTTTACTTAATCTTAATGTACATTCTATTGCTGATGTTCCAGTTTATTGTGGAGAAAATGACTGTAGTGTGAATCCAGCAAAACAAATAAAAAATGTTCCTGGATTAATTAATAGAATTAAAATGGATTGGCGGAATTAAATGGATTCAAGGAAAATGATTACAAAAAAAAGAATCTTCTTTATTGGATTGTTTGTTTTATTGGTTTTAATTGCAAACCAGATAAACTTCTCCAAGGTAATAGGCTCGGACAAGCAGTACTTCACTTTCTTCCAGTTCTTTGGGCCTATCGCTGGTGCTTTTTTGGGCCCAGTATTTGGGGCAGTCTCAGTGCTTGGAGCCCAGTTAATTGAATTCACTGCATCAGGCAAAGCCTTTGATTTCATCAACTTGTTCAGGCTGGCTCCAATGATTTTCGCTGCATACTACTTTGGTAAATTTGGGGTTAAGTCATTAAAAGGAGCCTTGATTCCTATTGTCCCATTAATCTGCATGGCATTATTCATTTTGCACCCGATTGGGGGCCAGGTATGGTATTACAGCTTATACTGGTTAATTCCATTGATTGCATTCCTGTTCTTCAAGAAAAGATTGTTTGCCAGAAGCCTTGGCGCGACTTTTACAGCGCACGCAATAGGCTCGACAGTATGGCTTTACACTATCCCCATGGCTGCAAGCCAATGGCAGATGCTCATACCAATTGTAGCATATGAAAGGATTCTCTTTGCTGCAGGCATTTCAGTTTCTTTCATTGCATTCAATTCAGTGCTGGCAAAACTAGAGCGCTTGCTGCCCTCAGAAATAATAAGCATTGACGCAAGGTATGTGCTATTCAAGACAGCAAAAATCAAGGCGTAAACAATAAATATTTATATTTTACTTATTATACTTATTTAAGGTGATTTAATGGTTAATATGACTTTGGCTATCCCTGAACAATTACATAAAATCATGAAGAAGCATTCTGATATTAAATGGACTGAGGTGGCAAGAAAAGCAATTGAGAGAAAAACCAAAGAACTTGAATTAAAAAATGATTCGTGGAGAAAATATGCTTTAAAGCATGCCTTAGAAAACTGGGATGAAGCTGATGAACTCATCCGATATTAAACAAGGCGAATTAGTTGTAGCAGATATTCTTTTTGCAGAACAAATAGGGGTTAAAAGAAGATTAGCTTTGGTTGTAAGCAGCACAGAATTCAACAAAAAATCTTTGGATATTATTGTTTTAAAAGTGACATCACAAGGAAGCAAAACACAATTTGATGTTAAACTTTTAAACGAAAACACTTTTGGCAAAACATTAAATAAAGAAAGCTCAATAATGGTTGATTTCCCGGTAGTTATTATGAAAGAAAAAATTATAGCAAGGCCTGATAAAATCAAAGACGAAAAACTGAAAGAAATAAAACAAAAAATAAAGCAGTTGTATGAACTGTGAATTCCTTTCAATTCACCTGAAGAAACGGAATTTCTTTTTTTGCCTTTTAAGAAGGAATTTGGCTTCAGCTTTCTTTCCTTCGCTGCGCAAGTCCCTTATCCTGCGCGCCAGTTTTCCTCTTTGTTCAAGGATTGCTTGAGCCCTGAACCTTTCCCTGGCTTGTTTTAAGGGGTCCTTCCTGTAAGGCTTTTCAGTATTAAACATAAGGTTTGAATAGCCCTTTTCACGGATTAATTTGTTTAATGCTTCTTCCAAGCCAAAGCCTTTCACTGCCTCAATCCATTTTGCTTTTCTTCTGAACAAGGGCTCTAAAGCCTGAATCCTGAATGCCCTCTGCTCGCTGGACTCCCTTATATAGAATTGCATGCCTTCATTTTGTAATGCGGTAAGCATGTTCACCTTTCTTTCCTTTAATTCCAAGGCAAGCCTTGTTACCTGTATCGGTTTAAGCCTTATTATGTCTGCGTCTAGGGTGACAAGAATTGAGGAATTGTTCTGCTTTGCGTGAATTGCCCCTGCAAGGAATGCCTGGCCTTTTCCTAAATGTTTTCCTTTTATTGGGTCTGAGTGAATAACTTTCACTCCAGTTCTTCCTGCAATCTCTCTTGTCCTGTCCTTGCTGCCGTCATCTATTTCATCTATTAATACAACCTCCCTTCTTGCAGGGTCCTGTTTCTGCCATGACTTCAAAGGATTTAATACTCTGCCAATTAATTTTTCTTCGTTCCAGGCGGGAACAATTACAGTAATTTTTTCTGACCTTAAATTTTCAGGTGTTCTTGCAGGCATACAGAAATTAATATTAAAATAAATCATTATTAATTTATTCTTCCATCTATTTAGCATGCCTGAATTTTATGAGGTTCCAGCAGAAAAGGCTGTAAGCGAGCTGAATTCCAGTGAAGCAGAGGGATTGAGCGAGAGAGAAGCAGCAGCAAGGCTGCAGGAATACGGCTTCAACAGGCTCAAGGAAGAAAAACCCAAGTCAAAGCTTTACATCTTCCTGTCCCAGTTCAATAACGTTCTCATCTGGGTCTTGATTGCTGCAACAGTAATTGCACTCCTCTTGAACGAAACAATTGATGCAATTGCAATTACTGCAATAATCCTCTTGAATGCTTTCATTGGCTTCTACCAGGAAAACAAGGCAGACAAATCAATCCAGGAATTAAAGAAGTTAATGAGCTTAAAGGCAACAGTGATAAGGGAAGGCAAAAGAAAGCATATTGAATCAGAGCTTTTGGTGCCAGGAGACATTGTATTAATACAGGAAGGAGAAAGAATTCCAGCAGACATAAGGCTCTTGGAAGCATTCGAGCTCAAAACACAAGAGGCATCGCTTACGGGGGAAAGCACTCCAGTAAAAAAGAAGGCAGAAGCAATTAAAGGAAAAACCATAATTGCAGACCAATCAAACATGCTTTTCTCAGGCACTGTTATTGTGACAGGGGAAGGCAAGGGCATTATAGCAAGAACAGGAATGAACACTGAAATAGGAAAGATTGCAGGATTAATTGAAACAATAAAAGAAGAGCCTACCCCACTGCAATTAAAATTGAATGAGCTAGCAAAAAAGATTGCAGTATTTATACTGCTCATCTGCGCTTTTATTTTCTTCATGCAGTTCTTCTTCCTGAGAATTGAAAGCACTTCATTAATTCAGAGAATAACTGACTCATTGCTTGAATCCATAAGCCTTGCTGTAGCAGCAATACCTGAAGGACTGCCTGCAGTAGTGACAATTTCTTTGGCTTTAAGCATAAGGAGAATGATTAAAAGGAATGCATTAATAAGAAGGCTGCCTGCAGTAGAAACCTTAGGCTCAATTACTGTAATCTGCTCTGACAAGACAGGCACCTTAACAAAAAACGAAATGAATATAACTAACATTTATTATAACGGCAAATTCTTTGGCGTAACAGAAAAAGGATTCAAAGAAAAAAACACTGAAGTAAACCCCCAAGAATTTGAACTGCTTTTCAGGACAGCAGTATTATGCAACAACGCCTCAATAGAAGAGGGCACTCTATTAGGAGACCCAACTGAAACAGCCTTGCTTTCGGTTGCATTAAAGGCAGGCACTAATGAAAAAAAGCTTAAGGCAGAATGGAAGAGATTGAATGAAGTGCCATTCTCTTCAGAGAAGAAGTTCATGGTCACACTAAACCAGTTTGAAGGAAGAAAATATGCTTTCATGAAAGGTGCAGCAGAAAAAGTTCTTGAAAAATGCTCCAAGATTTACTTGAATGACAGCACAAGGCTTATCTCCTATGGAGACAAGCAGGAAATAACCAGGGCAGAAGAAGAAATGGCGTCAAACGCCCTTCGCGTATTGGGCTTTGCCTTCAAAGAGATGTCAACTGAAAAAGAAGGCATTGAAGAAGGCTTTACTTTCTTGGGCCTGCAGGGAATGATTGATGCCCCAAGGCCTGAAGCATTCAAGTCAATCCAGTTATGCAAGAAAGCAGGAATAAAGGTGATAATGATTACTGGGGACCATCTCCTTACAGCACAGGCAATAGCAAAACAGCTTGACTTAGAGGGAATTGCTGTAACAGGAAAGGAATTGGATGAAATGAACGAGGAGAAATTAAAGGAAATAATTGCTGAAGCAACTGTTTTTGCTAGAGTTAATCCAGAGCACAAGCTCAGAATAATTAATGCATTGAAAGAGAAAGGCCATATTGTTGCAATGACAGGAGACGGAGTAAATGACGCTCCCGCCCTCAAAAAGGCAGACATTGGAATTGCAATGGGCATTACAGGAACAGACGTAGCCAAAGAGTCAAGCGAAATAATTCTAACAGACGACAACTTTGCAAGCATTGTTTCTGCAGTAGAAGAAGGAAGAGGAATTTACGACAACATAGTGAAATCAATTGCATATCTTCTCTCAGGAAACATTGCAGAAGTTCTAATAATCCTGATTGCAGTGCTCTTATTCAAGCCCTTGCCATTGCTTGCAACCCAACTGCTGTGGATCAATATTGTATCTGACGGCCTTCCTGCTTTGGCCCTGTCATTTGACCCAGCAGAAAGAGGCATAATGCACAAGAAGCCTCGCAATCCAAAAGAAGGCATAATGTCAAAAAACATAATTTTCACAATTGCTGCAATGAACATACTGATTGCAGCTTCAGTGCTTTTATTGTTCAATTCTTATTTGAATGAAAGCACCCAGAAAGCCCAGACAGTAGCATTCACTGCCGTAGTGCTTTACGAGCTGTTGATGGCCTACATTATAAGGACACAGTATAAGCTGAACCTTTTCTCCAATAAATGGCTGCAGACTGCAGTGGCAACAGCATTCCTGCTGCAGTTAATAATAATTTATTCTCCATTGAACATATTCTTCCATTCAGTGCCATTGAATTTAATTGACTGGGCGAAGATAGCAGCCTGCGGTGCAGTAATATTCATTGGAGGCATTGCATTAAACAAGACCGGAATGAAAATAAAAAAAGAATTACCTTAACAGAATTTTCAGGCAGTCTTTTTCTTTGAGCATTAAGGCATGTTTTCCTGGAATTATGCCTAATCCTTTGCCCAAGGTTTTTGGGATTCTCACTGCAATGGAATTTCCCCATTTGGAGAACTTCACCTTCTCTGCCTTTTTGAGTTCGCGATATTTTTCAGCTAATTCATTCAGCTGCTTCATGTCCATTAGTTCTTCCCCGCATTTAGGGCACTTGAAGGTCCGGAATTTAATTCCATCCTCTTCCATAAGCCTTTCTTCTTCAACCATTTTGTTCTTGCATTTCTGGCACTTCATAAAAATCAATGCTTCCATTCAATTGTTTTAATTATAATGCACTCCTTTTCTTCAACTCCAATGCACACAACCTTTCCTTTCCTGTAATCTTTAACAAATCTGATTTGATTGCAGCCAAACCTTTCAATTCTTCCCCCGTCAATTGATGCTTTGACCATGTCAGGGAAAATTCTCCTCTGCCTTGCCCTAACAACTGCATGCGTGCTGAACAAAATTCTCTTGTTCAAACCCAATCCAACCCTCTCAGATATACATGTATATCCATAAGATATTAAAATCTTTCTCTACGTCAATCGCCAGAACAAAAAGCAAAACAATTAATTTAATAATAATTTCTTTATCCTTTACTTATCATGTTCCTAGAAAAAACTGATTCTGAAATAACAAGGGCTTTAGAGAACGAGAAGAAGAGGCAGATGGAAGGCCTTGAACTCATAGCCTCAGAGAATTATGTTTCTAAGGCAGTATTAGAAGCAATGGGCTCAATCTTCACCAACAAATATTCTGAGGGATATCCCCACAAGAGATATTATGGAGGCAATGAATTCATAGATGTAATAGAAGACCTGGCAATTGAGAGAGCAAAAAAATTATTCAATGCAGAACACGTGAATGTACAGCCTTATTCTGGCTCTCCAGCAAACCACGCAGTATTCTTTGCGCTCCTTGAATTGAAAGACAAGTTCATGGGCATGAGCCTTGCAATGGGAGGCCACCTAACCCACGGAAGCGCAGTCAATTTCTCAGGAAAGCATTATACTGCAGTGCCTTACGGAGTCTCAAAAGAAGATGAAAGAATAGACTATGACGAAATAAGAAAGATTGCCCTGCAGGAAAAACCCAAATTAATCCTTTCAGGCTATACAGCCTATCCAAGGGAAATAGACTTCAAGGAATTCAAGAAGATTGCAGAAGAGGTTGGGGCAATAAGCTTTGCTGACATTTCTCATATTTCAGGCTTGTGCGCTGCAGGAGTGCACGAAAACCCTGTCCCATACTTTGACGTTGTTTCTACTACCACCCATAAAACCTTAAGGGGCCCAAGAGGCGCAATAATAATGTGCAAAGAGGGATTAGCACAAAAAATTGATAAGGCTGTCTTCCCAGGCCTGCAGGGAGGCCCTCACGACCATATCAACGCAGCAAAAGCCGTTGCATTCAGGGAAGCACTCAAGCCTGAATTCAAGGAATACGCAAGACAGATTGAAAGGAATGCAAAAGCCTTGGGAGAAGAACTTCAAGCCCAAGGCTTCAGGCTTGTTTCAGGAGGCACAGACAACCATTTGCTGCTCGTTGACCTGACACCAAAAAATATTACTGGAAAAGAAGCAGAAACCCTATTGGATGAAGCAGGCATTTACTGCAACAAGAACATGATTCCCTTTGATTCAAGAAAGCCAATGGACCCTTCAGGGATAAGGATAGGCACGCCTGCCCTTACAACAAGAGGAATGAAAGAAAAAGAAATGAAGGAAGTTGGAATGCTCATAGCAAAAACAATTGAACACAGAACAGACGAGGCAATGAAGAAAAAGATAAGGGAAGAAGTAAAAGAGCTCTGCAAAGGCTTTGTGATATACTAAGTAGCTAATTTTTTATAAAAGGATAATTTTAAATATACTTCCTTGTATATATTGGTATATTATGGTAAGTCCTGAGAAATGCAAGTTTCGCCCTTCAGCTCACGCAAAAGACAAGATGATTGAAACAGGAATATCTAAGTTTGAAATTTTTGATGCTATTTTAAGGGGGGCAAAAAGAGCTTTCGGAAACAAAATATTATCCACGTTTGGCGGATTTGAAGTAATCTACAAGCAGTTTCCTTGCAATTATTTTATTATAACAGTTTACTGGAAAAGGTGATAAAAAATGAAGTGTCCGGTATGCAATGGAGAAATGAAAAAATCAAGAGAACCATATTGTTTTGGCGAGGTAAAAATCGGGGAATTTGAAGCAGAAAAATGCACTAAATGCAAAGAAGTATTCTTTACAGAAGAATCTTCAGACAAAATTGACAAAAAAGCAAAACAGTTGGGCTTATGGGGCATAGGGCAAGAGGGAACTTTAGGTTATAGCGGGAACAGCATAATAGTAAGAGTGCCAAAGAAGATAGTGGAATTCCTGAACTTCAAAGAAGGAAAAAAAGTCTTCATTCGTCCAGAAGGCAAGAAAAAATTGGTTATAGAAGCATAAAAAATTATAATAAAATGGAGTTAATTATTCATGCCCGCGAAAATCCTTTCAGGCGAAGAATTAGCAAAAAAAATAAGGGAAAAAGTAAAAAAGGAAATTTCAGAATTAAAGATTGCCCCAGCCCTTGCCATTGTAATGGTCGGAGATAATGAAGCATCAAAGCTTTACGTGAAAAAGAAAGAGGACGCCTGCAGTGAAACAGGAATTAAAACAAAAAACCATTTCCTGGAAGAAAAAACAAGCCAAAAACAATTAATTGAATTAATACAAAAATTGAACGAAGACAGGGAGGTTAACGGAATTCTGGTTCAATTGCCTCTCCCAAAACACCTTAATATATTACATATAATGAATAATATAGCACTGGAAAAGGACGTTGACGGCTTTCACCCGCAAAATTTCGGTTCAATAGCCTTGGGATTGAAAGGATTTGAGTGCTGCACACCAAAAGGCGTAATGCTATTGCTCAAAGAAACTGGAATTGAATTGAAAGGAAAGAATGCGGTCCTTGTAGGGGCAAGCAATATTGTAGGAAAACCATTAGGATTAATGCTATTGAATGAAGGCTGCACTGTAACCTACTGCCACAAGCACACAAAAAACCTGAGTGAACACACAAAGAAAGCAGACATACTGATTTCTGCTGCAGGAAAACCGAATTTAATCACAAAAGAAATGGTGAAAGAAGGCGCAATAGTAATAGACGTAGGCACCAACCGCTTAGAGAGCGGAAAACTTGTTGGGGATGTAATATTTGAAGAAGTAAAAGAGATTGCTTCTTATATTACTCCAGTCCCACACGGGGTAGGCCCAATGACAGTTGCCTGCCTTCTTGAAAACACTCTGCAGGCAGCAAAAAACCAATTGAAAGGGCAAAGCTTTTAATTTTTTGTATATACATTGTATATACTATGAATTATTCAAATATTGAAGTTAAAGAGCAGTTGGTGAAGAGGGCTATGGCTTTCGGCAACGGAAGCATTGTGTTTACACCCAAAGCCTGGAGGGGGCGGGAGGTAATTGTAATCCTGCCTAAAAGGAGCCTTTCGGTTGAGGAAAGCGCTCTGCAGCTAATCCAGCCTTCCCTGAAAAATATTGTGGGGGCATTTTTTGTCGGCTCTTATGCAAGGAACGAGATGGAGAAAGACTCTGATGTCGACCTTATAATTGTATCAGACAAAAAAATGAAAATAAAAGAAAAAGAGAACTTTCATGTTCAATGCATTGAATTACAGCAGTTAAAGAATTCACTGAAAGAAAACCCTATTGAGTTCTACCCAATGCTTTTGGAGGCAAAATCTTTAATCAATGAAAAATTGCTGCAGGAATTGAAAGAAACAGAAATCAATTTCAAAAAATTCAATTGGTTCATTGAAACAACTGAAAGCGCTTTAAAGGTTGTAAGAGAATTAATTAAAATGGAAAAAACTGAGGGGAAAAAGTTTTCCGATAGTACGGCAAGCGTTTACTCTTTAATTCTAAGGCTCAGAGGCATCTATCTCATTAAATGCATTCTGAACAAAAGACCTTACTCAAACAAGTCTTTCAAGGAATTCATCAAAAAGGAAAGCGGAATAAAAGAAAATTCAGTGAAACAATTCTATGAGGTTTACAGAAAGGAGAGAGACGAAAAGAAAGCCAAGGCATTAATTTCAATAGAAGAATTAGAAAAACTTTTTTATTTTGCCCAAAAAAAATTAATGGAATTAAAGGAGAAACTGCATGAAAGACAAGAAAAAACTAAAGAAGAGCATTGAATCATTTGAACGCCTTCTCAAAGAACACGAAGAAAAACTAAGGAAAGCGCAAAAGAACGGCAGATGGGATTTAACGGCCTATTACCCCAAAGAAATAAGCAAATTCAGGAAAGAAATGCAAAAGAAAGCCAAAAAGCTGGAAAAGAATTAAAAACAGCTTAAATTTTAAAGCAGTTTGTTTTATTAATACATTCAGTGATTGTGTGTGGATAAAGAATTATTTTTGACTGCAGTATTCAAAGAAGAGAAGAAGGGTTATTCTGTTTTCTGCCCAGAGCTTGGAATTGCTTCACAAGGAGAAACTTTTGAAGAAGCAAAAAAGAACATCAAGGAAGCTGCAGAATTGTACCTAGAAACAGCAAAAGAAATTCAGGAAGCAAAAGAAATTGTTGGCCTCCTTAAGGGGTCAAAAAAGCGCTCCAAAATTGTAGCAACAAATATCCCAATCAAATTGAAGGCATAAGGCATGAAGTTGCCTGTTGTTTCAGGAAAAGAAATGATTAAATTCCTTCAATCCAAAGGCTTCTCTATTGCAAGGCAAAAAGGAAGCCATGTATCATTATACAAAAAAACAAGTGAAGGAAACCTGATTGTAGTTGTTCCGATAAAAAAAGCAATAAAGCCGGGAACATTATTGAGCATACTGAAACAATCAAAAACAATAAGAAAAGAATTAATTGAACACCTGAGATGAAAAGATGAAAACCTTAAGCATTGCGGTCCTGGCCTCCACCCGTGCAACAGACTTAACTGGAATAATGCAGGCAATAAAAAAGAAAGAATTGAATGCTCAAGTGAAGCTCCTAATCTCAGACAGGGAAGACGCAGGCGCCCTAGAAAAAGCAAAAGCCTATGGGATTCCTTCACTTTACCTGAACCCGAAAGATTTCCCCTCAAAAGAAGCCTTTGACGAAAGGATTGCCGAAGCATTAGAAAAAGAAGAAATTGAATTAGTCCTGCTCATAGGATTCATGCGCTTCCTGAGCAAGGAATTCGTGCATAAATTCGAGAACAAGATAATGAACATTCATCCCTCCCTCCTCCCGGCTTTTGCCGGAGGCATGGACAAGAATGTCCATCAGGCAGTATTAGACTCAGGAGTGAAAGTAACAGGCTGCACACTGCACTTTGCAACAGAAGACATTGACTCAGGCCCAATAATAATGCAGAAGGCAGTGGAAATTTCAGAGAATGAAAGCGTTGACTCGCTCAAAGAGAAAGTGCAGGAAGCAGAACAGAGGGTTTTAGTGAAAGCAATTAAATTGTTTTCTAAAGGAAAAATTAAAGTAGAAGGAAAGAAAGTAAAGATAATGGATTGATTTTATGGGCAGAGCTAAAAAATTTAAGGTTGAAAAAGGCAGTCCAGTTAGTTTTACTGTAGCAAAAACTCAAATTGGAAGAAAAGCAAAAGGTGCTCATGGCTATATAACGAAAGGAAAGGTTTATTTTGGTAAAACCCCTGTTCTTTATGTTGCAAAAATTTATTATAAAAGGCATCCGCCAGACCAGGCAGTAAAAGATTTCAGAATGCTTTCAAGACTAAAAGCAATTGGCTGCAAGGTAATTCCAGCATTTATGGTCGTCAGACCTGAGGGAAGAAATCCAATCCTGCTTTTAACTGACTTGAGGAGAGAAGGAAGATTTGAAGTTCAGAAAATGGTTGAAATGAAAAATGTTGCAAACAAAGAAGAAATAAGGAAAATTGTCGAAGAAAACTTTAAATTGGCTGCAAAACACAAAATATTTCTTCCAAGAGACTCATGGATTGTGGCAATAGACAAAAAGACAAGAATTGGAAAACCTTACATTTCAGACGTAGTTTTGTGCTTTGAACATTAAGGGGGCATAAAATTGAATGAAATAAAAAATGCATTGATTTCTGTTTCAGACAAGAAAGGAATAGAAGAATTCGCGCTGGAATTAACTGAACTGGGAATCAAAATTATTTCAACTGGAGGCACCTACAAGAAACTAAAGGAAGCAGGCATAAAGGTAATTCCAATAGAAGAATTCACAGGCTTCCCTGAAATAATGGATGGAAGAGTGAAGACACTGCACCCCAAAATACATGGAGGCATTCTTGCAGTAAGAAAGAACGCCCTCCACCAAAAGCAAATGAAAGAAAACTCAATTGAAGGAATAGACATAGTGGCAGTAAACCTTTATCCCTTCAAGGAAACAATTGAAAGAAATGCTCCCTTGGAGGAATGCATTGAAAACATTGACATTGGGGGGCCTACATTAATAAGGGCCGCAGCAAAAAACTATGAAGACGTAACAGTAATAGTTGACCCGCAGGATTACGGAAAAGTATTAAGCGAACTTAAAGACAAAAGAATGGTGTCAATCGAATTAAAGAAAGAATTAGCAGCAAAAGCCTTCCAGCTCATAGCAGAATACGATGCACTGATTGCACAATACCTGAACAGGGAATTCCTGCAAGAGCAATTCCCTGAAAGGATTGCCTTAAGCTATGAGAAAATGCAGGAGTGCAGGTACGGCGAAAACCCGCACCAGAAAGGATTTGTATACAAAGAGCCCATCACAATAGAATCAGACATAGTGAACGCAAAAATCTTGTGGGGCAAAGAAATGTCCTTCAACAACTTTTTGGACGCGCACTCTTCGGTTGAATTGCTCAAAGAATTTGAAGAGCCCACAGCAGTAATAGTAAAACACAATAACCCGTGTGGGGTTGCATCCTCAAAAGAATTAAGCGAGGCATTCCAGAAAGCATACGAATGCGACCCAGTATCGGCTTTTGGAGGAATAATTGCATTGAACAGGCCTTTGGACTTAAAGACAGCAGAAAAGATTGTTTCATTCTTCAACGAAGCAGTAATTGCCCCTTCCTTTGAAGAAAAAGCACTCGAACTAATAAAAACAAAAAAGAATTTGAGGATACTGGAACTAAAATTGAATGCAGAAAAAAAGAAAGGAATGGAGTTCAAGAAGATTTCAGGAGGCCTTCTGCTCGAAGAAAAAGACGAACACGAAATGAGAAGAGAAGAACTTCAATTCGTCTCAGAGAAAAAGCCTTCAGAGAAAGAAATTGATGAACTTCTCTATGCATGGAAGATAGTAAAGCACATTAAAAGCAATGCAATTGTAGTCACAAAAGACAAGGCAGCAATAGGCATTGGAATAGGCCAGACAAACAGGGTTTTATCAGCAAGGATTGCACTAGAGCAGGCAGGAGAGAAAGCAAGGAATGCAGTCATAGCATCTGACGGCTTCTTCCCCTTCAAGGACTCAATTGAACTGGCAGGAAAGTTTGGAATTAAAGCAGTAATAGAGCCTGGAGGCTCATTGAACGACAATGAAGTAATAGAAGAATCAAACAAGCAAGGCATAGCATTAGTGTTCACAGGCATAAGGCACTTCAAGCACTGAATTTAAATATATTATGTGCATTAAATATATTAAATACATTTAGTGAGGTGATTTAATGCCGACGATAACTTTGTCTGTGCCGCAGGATTTAAAGCAGGAAATGGATAAGGCCAAGTTTATAAACTGGTCTGAGGTTGCCAGAACTGCAATTAAGGAGAAAATCTCCCAGTTGAAGATACTTAGTTTAATAACCTCCAAGTCGAAGTTGACTGAGAAAGATTCTTTGGAATTAGGCAGGGAAATAAACAAGTCACTGCATGAAAAGCACAAAAAAAGTAATGGTGCCTGCTGATGGAGCTTGTTGTAGACTCAAATGTCTTGATTTCAGCATTGATTGCAGGGGAAGGCAAAACCAGAATTCTAATATTTTTAGATGATATAACTTTGTATGCCCAGAGTTTTTATTGGAAGAAATTGAGAAACACAAGCAGGAAATTCTCAGAAAATCAAAACTTTCTGGAGCAGGGTTTGATTTGGCTGTTTCTTTAATAGCTTCAAGAATAAAACTTGTTCCACTGCAAGAATTCAGGCGGTTTATTCCAAAAGCAGAAAAAATTACGCCGGACATTAATGACACAGAATTTTTTGCCTTGGCTTTATCAAAAAACATTCCTATTTGGTCCAATGATAAAGCATTAAAGCAACAGGCAATAGTAAAAATAATTTCTACAGCGGAATTACTTAAAAAAATTGAGCAATAAGCAAGGTGACCACAAGAAAATAAGCGGTGGTCACCTAGCAAACATCAAAAATATTTTTTCCTGATTTCTGCAAGAATTCCTTCAATCATTTTTTTTCTATTCTTGTAAAGTCTAAGCAGGTGCTTTGTTTCTTCCATTAACTTCAAGTTCTCAGGGTTCTTCAAAGAACTCAATTTATCCTCGTAATAAACTATTCTTCCCGTTGCTTCCCCGAGCTGCGCGCGGAAATACCTGTATTTTTTGGTTTGCCTCATGCTTTTCTTTGATCTTTTAAGCCTTTTCTCGGTGTGCCTGACTTTTCTGGCGTACTTCTGCGGCGGCTTTTTTTTTGTCATAACACAAAAAGAATGCAAAAAATTTAAAGACCTTCTGGCAATCGACGAACGAAAAAGAATTAAAGCATTTCTATTTTCAATCTGCTTTAATGAATGAAACAAAAAAACTTAAATATGTTTTGGGTATGAATTAGTATGAATAAAGTATGTAATGTTTTAGGTGGTCTTATGTATGAAAGTATTAGCGTTGTAGGGGAGAGGGGCCAGATAACTATACCCAAATTGATAAGGAAGCTCAACGGCTTGAAGGCAAAAGACAAGGTTATAGTGAAAATTGAAGACAGCCGGATTGTTATCGAGAAGGCCTTAAACAAAAAGCAGAAAGAAGAGCTAATGAGGGAATACTACACAAAGTACTCCAAAGAAAATGAAGAGCTCAGCGAAGAAATGATTTCTGCAAGCTCTGAAGTGGTTTGAATGATTATTAAAAGAGGGGACATTCTTTTAGTTGACTTTAATCCAGTGAAGGGTTCAGAGCAGGGAAAAATAAGGCCTGCTGTTGTAGTGCAGAATGATGTTGGAAACATTTATGCTGGCACTACAATAGTTGTTCCAATAACAAGCAGCAAGCCTGAAAAAATTTATCCGACAGATGTTTTTGCTTCAGCAGAAGAATTAGGCCTTAAAAAAGAGTGGTCAATCAATTGTTCCCAGATTGCAACAGTTTCAATAAAACACAGGGTAATCAAAAAGCTTGGTTCACTCAATCCCGAAACAAGGAATAAAGTAAATGAAGCCCTCAAGACAAGCCTTGCATTAGACTGATTTTTTTGTTTTACTTAGACAATTGACGGACGCAAACCCTTTTATTTAATTCTGTTTTTTTAGTTTGCTTTAGAGGGCTGGTTTAATTGAAGGTTTCAGACGAATTGAATGACGGGGAAGGTTTTGACGAATTATTGTGTGAAAACTTTTCCATTGAAAGAGACTTGAATAAAGAGAAGTTGAAGGATTTCTTGCTTAAAGCCGGAATGCCTTTGGATTTAATTGCTGAAGAAGCCTTGTGGCAGTTGGGATTAATTAAAGAATTCAATAAAGAAATGCACGTAAACAATGCATACATCCTATTCTTTGCCTTAGAACCCCAAAAGTTTGTTGAGCAATCCTGTATTACTTGCGTTCGCTATCAAGGAAATTCAATGGCTTCAGTTATTGATAGGAAAGCCTTGCAGGGAGACCTTCTCGCTTTAGTGGATGAAGCTGAATCATTCGTTAAAAGGCACACTCGCTTGGCTTACAGGTTCAACGGATTTAAGAGGATTGATGTTGAAGAGTATCCTTTTAATGCAGTGAGAGAAGCAATAATTAATGCTGTCTGCCACAGAAAATATTTCTTGAAGAATAATGTTTTCGTTAACGTTTTTGATGACAGAATTGAAGTGATTTCCCCTGGAAGTATTCCAAACAATCTGAGCTTAAAAGAGGTTTATGGGACAAGCAATCCAAGAAACTTTAAGGTAGTGGAATTATTCAAGAAAGTTCATTACATTGAAAGGCTTGGCTCTGGACTGAAAAGAATGGATGAATTAATGTTATTGCATGGACTAAAGAAACCTTTATATGAAGCAAACAAGGCTTTTTTTAAGGCAACCTTTTTTGGACCAAAAGAAAAAATTTTGGGGTTAGTGAAGTCTTCTAATGAAACAGACTTAAGAGAACTTGGCTTGAATGAAAGGCAAATCAAGGCATTGAATTACCTGCAAAAACAAGCCTTTACCACAAGAAGCGATTACCAAAAACAATTCAAGGTTTCAAAAATGACTGCCTTCAGAGACTTGCTGTTCTTGATTGAAAAAGGCATGATAAAATCCGAAGGCAAAAGCGTTTCAGCAAAATACTTTCTGAGCAAATGATACGTGTTCAGAGAAAAAGATACGTTCTTGATACTGATTTCTCGCCAAACAAAGAAGGGCAAGCAGGTACGATAAAACAAAAAATGATACGCAAATGAAACGCAAAAAACAAACATTTTCCTTTTGTTTCCACCCAATTCTTTTTTTGTTCCTCTCCAATGACAATTCCTTGCTACATAATCGAACTTAAGTTTTTAAAGATTTCTGCTTCCAAGATGACTTACATCTAATAATTTTACTCAGATTTACTTGAATAAATAAAAAATTGGGGGGTAGTGGTAAAATGAGTATAAATAATAACGTAATAAAATTCACTCTAATTCTCTTTTTATTCACCATCTTTGCTTCAACTGCTTCTGCTTTGCATACAAGCACTGCTGAACTTCAACCTGAATGGTCTCCGGCAGGAGAACCCGTTAATTACACTGTTACTTTTTGTAATGATGGAACTAGTACACATGACGTAGATGAAGTTAGAATCTACAGAAACATGTCTTACACGAATTTTGTGTGTGATGATAAAGCAGGATGGGAAAAATATTTTATTTCTGCAAAGCAGGCTTGCCAATATGTTGCAATTGATAGCAGTTCTGGCAATTATATAAGCCCTGGCGAATGTGAAGACTTTACTTTTTCCGCAACAACCCCTCAAAGTGGATGTGAATTTACTTGGGACTTTGAAACAAGAGATTTAACTTTCCCTAACACTGGTTCAATACAGTATCTTAGTGATACAACTAGTGTTGATGACATGAAGCCCATGTTAATCAAAACATTGGGCGACCCGAAAATTCAAAACGAAGAAACTTGGATTACACAACAAACCCCCATACACATAGAAGCATATGATCAAGGAGAGTGTGGTATCAGCGGCCTGAATTATTGTGAATACAGATATGATGTTGATGGAGTGGAAGTATTGCCTTGGACACAAATTCAATGGCAAAAAGTTCAACTCGGGCAACCACCTCATTATCATTACACTTTCAACTATCAAGAAGATTCAAATCACTATTTAGAAATAAGATGTTATGATATTGCAGGGAATATGGCTTACCATGAACAATGGGAAAAGGTAGATGACACCCCCCCAGTAACAACAAAGCAATTTACTGGCCCCCAAAAAATTGATGGTTTAGTTGAATGGATTGACGGAATAACTACTGTAACTTTAAATCCTACAGACCCAGACCCAACAACTTATGACTGTAATATTGGGGTGGACAAGACCTGGTATAGAAATGACTGGTATGTAGAAGGCGAAGGAACAGCTGGTTGTTATGACCCACAAAATTATTGTAATGAACAATGGTATAGTATAGTAAGCCCTTACACAATGGAAGAATATCCTGGCTGTATTGATTATTGGCAAGAACAATGTCTTGAAGCAGGTTCCCATGGTTCAACTGAATGGTTTGATTGTATGGACTATTGGTTGTACGAGGACTGTAGCATCACAAACTGGAAACTTTACAGAGGCAACCCAATCCAAAAAGAAGAAGAATCTTGCCATATCATGTCATTTTTCAGTGTAGATTACTTGGGAAATAAAGAAGACCTTAATATGAATTGCTTCTTTGTTGACAAAACGCCTCCAATGGTTATTAAAGACAATGGAAATGCAATTCCAGGCACTGGAGAAAAAATGTTTGTAACAGACGATAATCCAAACGGAGACTTCCACTGGATTACCACAGAAATGCCTGTAACCTTCACTTGTGATGACAGCTGGGGTAAAGAAGCACCACATCCATCAGGAGACGAAGAACTTTGCTATAAGGTTTCATATGATTATCCTGAATGGGATTACATTACAGAGGATTATTGTAGCACTGAATTAAATAAAGACGGCTACTGCTGTGTTCCGGCAACAGTAAAAGACCCATTCGAATTTTATTTCAATGAAGAATCAATGCACAATCTGGAGTACTACTGTATTGATGCAGTAGAAAAGAAGAGCGATGTACATGTACAATATTATAAAGTAGATGACACGCCCCCACTCATAGAAAAATATATGATTGGTGATTATAATGGAGATTGTCCTTATGGAACAGATTTAGAACACGGGGACTGTTTTGTTGCGGATAATGGTTCAAGTGGTGTAGAGATTTATGCATATGATCCGGAGCCACACCCAGTAGGTGTCGATGTAGAAAAATGCAGATATGCACTTTGGTGGCACACAACTGAACAAGAATGTTATGATGCGGGTTATAACGAATATGATCCAATAAATGGAAGATGTGCAGTTGAAGCAGGCTCTATTGATGGTTCCCAAGAGATATTCTTCCAAGAAGATTCTACGCATGACTTAGTCATTTATTGTTATGACAGGTTAGGAAACCTAGCTCAGGATGAAGAAGTATTTCTCGTTGACTCAACTCCTCCAGTTACAACCAAATGGTATGAAGGACCACAATACCCAAATCCAATACTTGAAGGCGAAACACCTTACCCTCACTGGATTAATTCTTCAACTTTAGTGCACTTAGAAGCAGAAGACGAAAAAGTTGGAGTGGGCAAGATTTACTGGAGAAACACACTTGTGGACAACATATATTGTTTCACTGAATTCAGTGGATGCCAAAACGCAGAAGGCTTAGGATTATTCCAGGAATACCTTGAGCCATTCAATAAGCCAGAGGAATCATGCCACCTAATAGAATATTATGCAGTAGACAAGTTAGGGAACGAAGAGCAAATAAAGAAACAGTGTGTATTCGTTGATAATACAGAGCCAATTGTTTCAAAAACAGTTGGAGACCCAAAAGTTGAATGCGGTGGAACAATTGTGCTGGACTTTGAGGACCTCCCTGGTCAAGGACAACTGCCATCAAACTATGCTGGTCTTACATGGAGTCCAGATTGGTGGCACTATGATTGGCCGCAACCACCTTACACACCGCATTCAGGAGTGGTAATATTATATGACTTCGACCCTAACGCATATATAATTTTCCCACAACCAACCACATTCGAAGGCGCATGGTTTGCAGGGGGATATAACCCAGACTATTTTGTAATGGATGACTTCACATATAAAACGGGTGGTAATGCAGAATGCGATTACTATGTAACGCAGCAGACCCCAATATACTTGAACTGTGAGGACACAGGAAATCATCCAGTGAACAATGTAAAGGCATTTTACAGAACTTATTTCTGCGATCAGGAACCGCCAGCAGAATGGACTGAATACCCAATTGACACAATATACTTCGGAGAAGACTCATGCCACAAGTTGGACTACTATTGTGAGGATGCATTAGGCAACAAGACAGATACCTACACAGAAACAGACTTTGTTGATAGTGTGGCACCAGACATAAATAAAATAATAATTGGACCACAATACGGACAGTGCCCGCCAAGACCAGATAGCGATGATGAATGCTATATTGACACAGCAACAGAAATTCACGTGAATGCAATTGACCCAGAATCACACCCAGTAAATGATGTTACATGCAATTGGAGTTATGAGGTAATAGATGATGACAAGAGTGACGGAGAGCAAGGAGTAAAACCTCCTTTCATAATAAAATTGCCTGAAGAATCAAGGCACGCTCTCTACATTGAGTGCTGGGATGCTTTAGGCAATAGAGCAAGAGACTACGAAGAGTTTATAGTAGACAAGACTCCCCCAGTGACAACAAAGAGATATGGAGAACCATTTTACCCAAACCAGATAAGTGACTGGATTAGTTCTCTAACACCAATATACTTCAGTGCCTATGACCCAGAACCTCATCCATCAGGAGTTAAAGCAACGTATTACAGGATAAGCCTTGTAGACGACACCTATTGTGACGGCATAAACGAAGATAAAAACTATGACCTGTCATGTGAAGACGCTCCAACACCAGACAGCTTCTTTGATGTCTTTATTGAACTAAGCCCGCCAACAATACCAGAGGAGTCATGCCATCTAATAGAATACTACAGTGTTGATAACGTTGACAAGACAGAAGAACCAAAAAGGCAGTGTGTCTTTGTGGACAATACTGCTCCAATTCCAGACAAGAATGTAGGAGAGCCAAAATCAAAGTGGGATGGCAGTGATTCAGTCTATTATCCAGAAGAAACAGAATACTGTTGGGCAACAGAGAATGGCATTGAGTGCTGGAAGATAACCTTGCTTACGCCAGTAAAACTTGGCTGCGTTGACCAAGCGCCGCATCCAGTAGACAATGAAGGCGTATGCTTTAGGGTTGAATGGGATAAAGAAGATATGACAGAAAATTATTGTGAACAGTACCAAGGAGACATGAAAGAAAACGGTTTCTGTTGCGTGAACAAGGAAATAGAATTCATGTTCAATAAGACAAGCGAGCATGAATTAGAATACTACTGCGTTGACGCGTTAGGCAATAGTAACGAACAGAATTTAGATGTAGAGAAATTCAAGGTAGAAGACACTAAGTTTGAAATACAGATAAACAAGAAATGGAATTTAATTTCAGTGCCTGTAGTGCTTTTGGATGACGATCCAGAAGTAGTGTTCAGTAATATAAGTGAATGTATTGAATCAGTGTGGGCATATGATGGCGAGAGCGAAGAATGGTATGTCTTCACTCCAAATGATGCGCCAGATAACCTAGAAAGCATTACTCCGGGCTGGGGCTACTGGGTATTAGGAAAAGATGATTGTACTTTAGTCATTGGAGGAAGCCTAATGAATCCAGGTCCAACACCTCAAGCAAGCAAGAAAATTGTTTCAGGGTGGAACTTGATTGGATACTATGGAGCAGATGGAATGGAAGGCTATTATGGGCCATATGGTAATGGAGGACAATCATATTGTGAACTTTATTCTCTTGGAGAAGATTTATGGGATAAGGAGTTCACTGGATTATGGACTTATTGGGAGCCAGACAATCCAAATCAATGGAAGCCGTTAAGCAGATATAATAATATGGACCCAGGAGCAGGCTACTGGTTGGCAACACCACAAGAAGGCCTTTACACGTCATCAACTGACTGCGGATGGTGGGATTAAAAAAAATAATTTGGAGAAGTAATTTTTTCTCCTTTTTTTTCTTTTTTTTTTTTTTTGAAAAAGCATTTGAATTAAAAACTTAACTCAACACAAAATTAATTCAACATAACAGAATTCGGGGGGAATGAAATAAAATGAATTTGAAGATTTTACTTTTAGCTTGTTTTATTTTATTGTTTTCTGGAACTATTTTTGCTGCTGCTCCAGTGCCTCCACATCAATTTTATGGAACTGTTTCAATTGGAGGCAGTCCAGCAGCAAACGGAATCCCAATAATTGCAAAAATTACTGGAACAATGGTTGCAAGCACTGTTACTTCTAATGGAAGATATGGTTATGATCCAGTATTTTTTGTATATGACCCTAACGGCGATAGAGCAGGAAAAAAAATTGAATTCTATATTCTTGAAATTAAAGTAGGAGAACAAACATTCATAAATGGCGGCATAACTCAATTGAATTTCACTATTGCAAATGCTGTTTGCAGTGATACTTTCTGTGACCCAAACGAAGAAACGTGTTCTAGTTGTTCACAAGACTGCGGCAATTGTCCTCCTTCCGACACCGGCGGTGGTGGCGGAGGTGGAGGAGGTGACGGCGGTGGCGGAGGCGGAAGCCCTCCTTGCACTCCAACATGGGAATGCACTGACTGGGGTGAATGCACTCTAGAAGGAAAACAAAGCAGGACATGCGTTAAATCAAATAAATGCTCAAGCAATACAGGAAAGCCCATTGAAGTACAGTTATGCACTTATGTGCCCCCAGAGCCAGTGAAGGAAACAGAAGAAACAGCAAGCGGGACAGGAAATGAGAATGGGACAACAGGAGTAAACATTCCTTCAAATGATACAGGGAATAAGTCAACTTCAGCGAATTACATTGCAACAGGATTCTTCGGCTTGCCTCAGTTATGGTCTAATTTATTGATTGCAGCAATAGTCATAATAGTAATAATTGCAATAATTGCGTTCGCTTTGATTGCAAGGAAAAAGAAGAAGTAATTTTTTTTTCTTTTTTTTCTTTTTTTTTTATTTTATTGATTTCATTGCTTGCTGCACTATCTGCCTTCTCATTCTGTCATAATATGTGAATTCTGTTTTCAGGTTTGCTCTCAGGACTTTTTCGTTCAAAAGATCCAATGTTTTTATCAATTGCAGAAAATTAGGGCTGAATTCTCCGATTATATCTTTTAATCTTGATACAGATTCAGCTATATCATTAAAGTCTCTTCCCAGTTTTGCATAAAAATCGCTGTGGTCTTTGTCAAGCCCTGATTTTTTTATGAATTCTAGCTGGCTTTGCCCTGCATTGATTACTTTAATTAGAATATCCTTTTCTATTTTCCGCTTGTTCATCATTTCAGATTCAAGTTGGCTTATGTAAAGGCTTTGGGCCGTAAGCTCTGCAATCCTGCGCCTTTTTCTTTCAGGGACTTTAAGCAATTTTATCATGTCGCCAATAGCGCAGCTTATTACAAACAGTCTTTTTTTCTGGAGGCCTATCCCTTCTGGGGCTTTGCCTGCCCATTTTTTTACAAATTCAGGAAGCAGGGCTTCCCTTGCTATTTCTTTATTTTGTTTTTTAAGCATTCTTTTGGTTTTTTTCCGGGAACGCCTTCCTTCAGGTCCCTTTCTTTTCATCGGCATTCAACCACCCTTTCTTCTGTTATTATTTTTTCTACTTTCATGTCGTGGCATTCGCAGGGAATTTCTTTTGTTAACTGGGACTCAAAAGCCAGGGCAATCACAGGAATCTTTTTGGGCAGTTCGGAAAGAAACTTGTCGAAGAATCCTTTCCCTGAGCCTATCCTGTTGCCTTTTTCGTCAAAGGCAATGCCTGGAATGATGATTAAATCTAGTTCTTTTGCGTTCACAGGCCTCAGGAATTCTTTTTTGGGCTGGAACAATCCAATTAAAGTAGGTTCTAATTCTTTCTCGAAGTTTTTGATTTCGGACAAAAATATTTTGTTCTTCTTAAAGTCTGTGATTGGGATTACAACCCTCTTCTTTTTCTTTAATGCCTCTTTTATTAGTTCATGAGTCCTTACCTCGCTCTTAAAGCTGATGTAAGAAAATAATGTTTTTGCTTTCCTGAATTCCTGCAACTCAAATAAATTCTTCTTTATTTCATTGCTTTTCTCTATTAGTTCCTCTTTTGAGAGCAGGTCTCTTTTGGCTTTGAATTCCTTGCGTAGCTTCTTCTTCATAACATCTAACTTTAAGAAAAGAAAAGCATTAAAAGCTAATCTTTGGCAAAAAAAAGGGTTTTTTATGCAAAGCTTTTTATTAGTTTAAAATTATTTATTTAACGTGAATTAGAATGGAAGGAAACAAGCTGGTTCTTTCTCTATCCAAGATGATAGACGAGGAAATAGGCAGGGTGTTCAATGAAATAAAGCTGAACATAAAAGACATAGGCTTCTGCCCTCCAAGCGAAATAGTGAAAAAGGAGTTCAGTTCATTAAAGCCTGTTGTAGGCATTTACTGTGATGTAAGCTCAAGCGCTTTCACTGGAAAATCAGGAGACTTAAAGGGAAGCCTTGTTGCAGCAATGCAGTCAAACCACGCATTCCTTCTTGTTGATTTAATTGAAGGAAAGGAGCTCAATTCAACCAAATTCATTTCCGAAAGGGAAGGCCTTAAAGTAAAAAACTTGTACGGCAACCTGTTCAAGGCATTCATTGACGCCTTAAGCGATTTCTTTAATGAAAAGCTTTCTTTCTCTGAACCCCAGATTTTTGTAACCTTGGGCGATTACATTTATGAGTTCTGCGCAAAAGACTTTATGTCAAACAAGGACGGCTTATGCATTAAAGGGGAGATAGAGGTGAGCGGCACTCCAATTAAAGGAGAGGTATTGCTTTATCTTTCAAGCGAGCAGCCTGAACTCCTGTACGAAAAAATAAAGTGATTTTTTATGGGCATACAGCAGGAACTAGAAAGGATGATAAACGAAATAAAGGCCTTGAAGAGGGATGTGGAGGCAGCCTCTGCGCCGCAGGAGCCAATAGAAAAAAAAGAGGAAAAACCAATTGAAGAAACAGGAGAGAAGATTGAAGAAAGATCAAAGCCTGCAAAGCAGATGAATTTCTCTTTGATTTCTGTTTCAGTTAAACAGTACAGGAACGCCCTGCCTTTAATAATAAAGGAGGCAATGGAAAGAAACAATAAAGCCTGCCTTGTGAATTTATTGAGGCTTAATGAATTCCTGAAAAAGGAACTGAAAGCGAATAAAGTTGGAACAGAAGAAATGTTTTTTGTTGACGGCATTACAAGGCCTCTCTCAAAATCAGTTGAATTCGACCAGAAAACAGAATTCATGCTGTCCCAGCGCTCTTTAGGCGAGCTCATAGATGCAATAGAAAGGACAGTGGAAGAAAACAGTTTGAATGCAATTGTTTTTGACTCAATTTCAATCCTCACAATCTACTTCAAGAAAGAAGACCTGAATGAATTCCTCTTCAAGCTCAAAGAGAAACTGAATGAATTAGGCTGCAACGGCTTCTTTATTGTATTAGAAGAGGAAACAAGCCTGGAGTTCTACAACCAGTTAATGGAGATATTAGGAGAAAAAATTACTGCAGAAACTTTTGTCCACAAGATGATTCCAGCGAAGGCAATAAAAGAATTAATTGAAGAAAAGCCTCCTGAAATAAAGCCTGCTGGAGAAGAAATTGCAATGGAGGAACTGCCCAAGCCTGAAATAAAAAAAGGAATAGAGGAATTAAAGGCCATAGCCCTTGAAACACTCAAAGAGGAAAAAGAAGAGAAAGATAAAATTAGAGCCCCAAAGCCAGCAAAATTAAGGCACATCAAAAAAATAAAAATCAAGAGGAAATTGAAGCCAAAACCAAAGAAAATTAGATTGAAAGCAAAAAAGGTTTCCAAGAAAAGGATTGCATTAAAGCCCAAGAAAACTGCCAAGAAAATTGCAATAAAGAAAGAAGCCAGAAAGCCAGTGAAAATAAGAAAGCCCAAATTGGGCGATGAAGAAAGACTGAAGCTAATAAAAAAGCTTTCCCTGCTTGAAAGGTCCCTTGACTTGGGCATTATAAGCAGGGATTCCTTCATTGCAGGCAAAAAAGAAATAGAGAAATTAATGAAAAAATAATTATAAGAACTTCTCCAATTCCTTCACTGAAGGAATATATGTTATTGGGATTTCCTCTTCTATCTCTTCAGGAATTTTTCTGGATAAAGTGTTCTTAAACCAGAGCACTTTTGTTTTGCATTTAAGGTACTTGTAATGGTATTTGAGGACAGCAATTTCCCTTATTACCCCAGGAGACAACCCGAACACAATGCACAACTTTCCTGCTGCGGCTATTTCGCCGTCAACGTCATACCAATGATCTAACTCAATTCTCTCATCCACCAAGTAAAGGAAAGGCTTCAAGTGTTTTACTCCAAATTTTTTGTCTTTCACTGGAACAAGGCCGTAAACCTTTCTTCCTCCTTTTTCTTTGTAGATTCTTGCGACCTCAGAAGGAATGCCTTTGTCAGGCACTATAACTAATTCATGGCCTTTGCGTGCAATCAATTCCGCTGTGCCCTTAATCAATTCCCTTAATTCTCTTTCTTTTATTTTCGTATGCCTTGGAATTTTGGTTATATCGCCAGTACCCAAAACGCTTACTCTCATTTGCAATCCGCTCTGCTATAATACAATAAAAAAACATTAAATTTATAAACGAGAACAATTATACTATTTCATTAATGCAATAAATCTGAGGTGAACTTATTGGCTGAAGGGAAACAGAAGGTTCTGTCTGCTGCACTCAAAGAAATAGAAAGCGAAATAAAGAAATTGAAGACAACAAAAGACGACTTGGAGAGAAAGCTTTCAAGGCTGGCTAAAACCTTGACTGACACGCAGAACATGGAAGTAATACTCAGAAACAAGATTTCTGCTTTATTAGAGAAAGAGACAAACCTCAACTCAAGAAGAGAGAAAATAAAAGAAGAATTAATTCAACTGAAAGAAAAGCTCTCAAAGGTCTCAAGGATAGATGCAGAAATGAAGGAATTAGACTGAATAATTTTTCTTTATGAAGTTCATTGCATTCTGCTTGAACTTCCCTAAATCTTTTTTTCTTATCCTGCCTCCTGCGGCAGGGATATGGCCTCCACCCAATGCTTGTGGAAGGTCTTTGGTTGCATGTTCAAGCATTTCATTCACTGGCAGCCTGAAGTCCTGCCTCCTGGCGCTCAATTCAAGGAAATTCTTTTTCTCCTGCAATACAATTATTGTATTGTGCGGGAATTTTTGTGCCATTAAATTAATGAGATGGCTTTTCACAGGATATAAAGGCTTGAACACGTAAAATATTAATTCAAGTTCAGGAAAAAATTCTGCCCTGCTTTTTGCCTTCTTCTCCCAAAATCTTACCTCCCCCCTGAATTCCTTTACAAGGGCATGGAATTTTGATTTCAGTAATTCATTTGGATTCCTTGTTTCAGCCGAAATTTTAACCAGCTCAGGAATCTTTTTTGGCTTTATTGTTTCAACTGCACCAAAGAGTTCCTTTGCCTCAACAAAGAATTTACTGCAGTCCCTTATGCGGTTTTCCTTGCATGTCTTCCTTATGAAAGGCCTCCATGAGCCTTGCGCGAAGTCGCCGTACAATCCAATGCACGCAATCCATTTCTCTTTCCTTAAATCAATTACTTCAGAAAAAAGGTCAAAGCAGAGCTTTGCTGTTGGGTACTTGCTTCCGTCAATCTTCTTCAGGAACTGGCTTTTAATGAATAATATTTTCTTTGAATTTGAGTCCTTGAATATTTTATGGTGGTCCAAAATCAGGATTGATTGCACGCCCTTCAATTTCTTGAGCTTGTAAGAATGCTGGTCTATGTTCAAATCCAAAATGATTAGCTTGTTTACCTTTTTTCTCTTTAGGAATTTAAGGACCTTTTTTCCCAGCATGGATTCACCGTAATTCTGCTGCAAAAGGAAAGGCCTTCTTCCAGTGAGCTTCTGTATTGCCTTGAATGCGATTGCTGCAGAGCTTATGCCGTCAGCGTCAGTATGATGGATTACTGCAATACTGTCCTTTGAATTCAAATTCAAGGCGAATTCCCTGAATTTCTTCTTTAATTGAGGGCCTGAAATCATGCAATTCACGATATTAATGTATTATTTGTTAAATCAAAAAGCTTAAAAATAAGCTAAACATTTATTATGGTGGAAGATATTTATGGGATTGGAAGGGGCAATGCTGAGTTTTTTTCTTCCAGGATTAGGGCAGACCTATTACGGGAAATACTTAAAAGGCATAATATTCTTTACTTCTGCTGTAATTGTAGGAGTTATAGGAGAAGTTTTTTTTAAGTTTCCCTACATTGTATTGATTGTAACCCTCACAGCAGTAATTGATGCTTTTTCTTACGACAGAAAAAATGAAGAATTCAAGAAACACCAAGAAGAACACAGGAGTGAATTAAGCGAGGCAATGAAGAAGGCTGGCTATACTTAAATTTTTATAAAAATAAAAAAGGAAGTGATTGCAATGGTTTACTCCCATAAAAACAGCAAAGGTGACACCTATTACCTGCACAGCAGAGGTCACCTAAGGTATTTCTCGAAGGACCCGAAAGGAGCAATAGATTTGCCTCCAGAATTAACTGTAATAGAGAACGATAGGACAAAGCTGCCGATAGTCAAAAAAAAGTGAAAAAATGATTGAAGGCAGAAAATTAAAGGAATTGTTTGAAGAAGCAAAAGCTGACTCAATCCTGCTGAGAAACTTCCCCTCTTTTTCAGACCAGAATTTTTATTACTTCACAGGATTGTACAGGGAGAGCTTTGCAAACAATTTCCTTGTTCTCAGCAAAAACAAGAAGCCTTTAATTCTGACAACAAAATTAGAGTATGGTTCAATTCCCAAGACAAAGGCTTATGCAGCGAAAATTTATGATAACGAAAAGCAGTTGAATGAACTGCTTCAAAAAAACCTGAAGGCAAAAAGGATTGGACTGAACTTCAATATTTACCCGGTAAATTCATTCAAAAAATTAAAGAAAATCCTGAAAGGAAAGAAATTTGTTGATGTTTCAGAAGAACTAGGAAAAATTCGCGAGACAAAGACAGGGGAAGAAATCAAAAAAATAAGAGAGGCCATTAAAATAACGCGGGAAGGAATAGAGAAAATAAAAGAAAAAATTATGGCTGGGGCAAAAGAATCAGATTTGGTAAACGAACTGGAGTATTACTTCAAGAAATCCGGCGCAGAGGGAACTGCCTTTCCCTCCATAATTGCTTCAGGCAGGAATTCTGCTGTCCCGCATTACAATACCTCAAGCGAGAAAATAAAAAGGAATGAATTGATTTTGATTGATGCAGGGGCAAGATTCCAAGGCTACTGCGCTGACATCACAAGAAACTTCGTTCTCGGAAAAGCAAGCCAAAAGCAGAAAGAAGTTTATGAAGCAGTATTCAGGGCGCAGAAGAATGCAACGGAGAAAATTAAGAATGGAGTGAAGGCAAAAGAATTGTTTAATGCAGGCAATGCAATAATAAAAAAAGAATTAAATGAAGAATTAATGCACTCTTTAGGCCACGGCTTGGGCATAGAGGTCCACGATTTTCCAGGCAAAATCAACGACAAGGCAGAATGGAAGCTGAAGCAAGGAATGGTTTTGGCAATAGAGCCAGGCTTTTACGATAAGCGCTTTGGAGGCATAAGAATTGAAGACGACCTCCTCGTAACAAAAAATTCTTTTACTGCATTATCCAAGTCGCCGAAAGAATTAATAGAATTATGAGAAATGCCGTATTAAACTGAATTAACCAAACATATGTTTTTTTATAAGTTTGGTTTATTTATATTATTATGAGGATTCCTTTATACAACAGGCTAAAAAAAGGGGCGCATAAAGAAATAGCAATGCTTCAGGACGAGGTAGTGGACATTATATACTTTCTTTCGCCGAAAGCAGTGCTGCACGGCGGCACAGCAATCTGGAGGTGCTATGAAGGCAACAGGTTTTCAGAAGACCTAGACTTCTATCTTTCGACTAGCAATGGCTTTAAGCAGTCTTTTGCAGAACAGCTTAAATCAAAAGGGCTAATTCTGATAAAATACAAGGAAACAGGCAATACAATCTTTTCCAAGGTTTCAAACATAAACAGCGAAATAAGATTTGAGGCAAGCTTAAGGAAAATAAAAAAATATGAAGTAAAACCCTACGAAAAAACCAACGGCACTTACATTGATGTTTTGACTCTTTCCCCTGAAGACTTGCTGCTGGAAAAAGCAAATGCATACGCCAACAGAAAATTGATAAGGGATTTTTATGACGTTTACTGGCTCAGCAGATACCTGCCTGAAAACATTACAGTTAATGAAGAGCTGGGAAAATTTCTTAAAAAGGCTGGAAAGCCCCAGGATGAAAAAACCCTTAAAGCATTGGTTTACTCTGGGGCAATACCTTCTTTTTACCAAATGCTTGTTTCTTTAAAAGGAAGGTTTAGGCAATGAATTATGCAAACCAAGTAAGAGAACATTTCAAGGAAAGGCAAATCTTTTCTGTTGCTGACTTAAAGGCATTTTTAGGCAAAGCAAAAATAAACAAAAATTATTTCTATTTATTGCTGCATAATTTAATGAAAAAAAAAGAGATTTATAGGATAACCAGGGGCTTTTATACCTTTCAAGAAGACATAACTGTTGCAGGCTTTGCTTTTTCTCCTTTTTATTACGGCCTGCAGGAAGCGCTTTCCATAAGAAATTTATGGGAACAGGAATCAAACCCAATAATAATAACGCCAAGAAAAGTGAGAAGCGGAGTAAGAAAAATAATGGATGCAAATGTTGTTGTAAGAAGAATTGACAGAAGAATGTTTTTTGGATTTGAATTCATAAAGTATTCCAGCTATTGGATTCCTGTTTCAGACATAGAAAAAACATTCATTGATTTCATTTACTTTAAAGAATCCTTACCTAAAGAAACGCTAAAAGAAATGAAGAAGAGAATCAAAAAAAAGCTTTTATTTGAATACCTCAAGAAATGCCCGCCTTACATTAGAAAGCAGGCAAAAAAATACTTTTAATTATTTGATTTTTCATTTTCTGCGAAAGAATTAATAGAACTTTGAGGCATTCTATTTTAGTTATGGAGTTAGGGCAGGCTTTAGAGCTAATTAAAGAGGCAGTGCACAGAAAAGAAATGCTATTGGTTATAGGGGAATGCTTTGTGCAGTACCAGGGCAGGGCAGGATCAAAGCTTCCAAAAGGAAAGAGGATGCTTTTAATTAAAGGCGACGGCTCTTTCGCTGTACACCAGAACAGGTTTTTGAATCCTGTGAACTACATGGTTAACAGCGATATTTCAAGCGAATTAAGCCCTGAAGGGGCCATAATAATAAGCGCAAGAAAAAGAAAGCCAAAGGAATTATTGGAAGTATTCTTTTATGGCATTGACTTCATAAAAAATTTTGACATTGAAGGAGACAAGGACTTAAGGCTTTTCGGCTCAGAGAAAGAATTAAGCCAATTATTAATGCAGGACCTTTCATTCATTGAGCCAGGCCTCAAGGCAGTGAATCAGGAAATTCCATTGCGCAAGGGAATAATTGACATCCTTGCAGAAGACGAGAAAGGCAGACTTGTGGTAATTGAAGTTAAAAGAAGGAAGGCAGACTTGAAGGCAGTGAGCCAGCTCCAGCTTTACGTTAAACAGGTGGAGAAAATTAAAGGGAAAGAAACAAGAGGCATATTGTGCGCTCCAGACATTGCTAGGCCTCCTTACGAACTGCTCGAAAGATATGGCCTTGAATTCTATAAACTGGACTACGAGATAAGTAATCCTAAAGCCCAAATAAAAGGCCTGCAGAAGAAGCAGAAAGGAATAATGGAATTCGTTGAATAATTTTTGAAGGAGATTTCATTGAACGCATAGATTTTAATTATTTTCAGGTAATAATTGGTTTAGCATGGTGGTTTTTTGGTAAGAGGTATATGCAGAAAATGTAACAGGAAAGAGGACTTAAGAGGCGGCTTGTGCGAGGACTGTGCAAGCGAGGAAGAAGCAAAAAGAAATCCATTAAATGAAACAAGAGAGAAGCTGACAAAAGAAGAATTAGAAAAACAGATGGCTGAAAAAAGGCATGACAAAAGGTTCTGGACCAGCGGCTGAACAAAAAAACAAAAAAAGGAAGACCAAATACTCTTTTATTGCGGATTGATTAATTTATTTTGATTTGGTTTTGGTGAACCTGCCGTTCTCCATTCTGCTCAGCCTGACATTCAATTCTATCTGTTCGTTCTGGATTTTCCTTATGTCGTCCTGAATTCTCTCTATTTGTTCCTGCACCCTGTTCTGCTGTTTAATTATTCCTTCCATTAATGCCCCACCACAAAAAACTATTATGTAGAAAAATTTAAATAATGTTTTTGCCCTACTTTAAGGCAAAGGTTTTTATATTCTTCCCTGAAAAGAAATGGTAATGGAAAATTTAGGCTTTGATTTCAGGCCTTTTTTCCTTTAAGCTCTCAATAAACCAAAGGTGATTTTTTAATGGCAGAAAAAAAGAAGAAACCAGAAAAGAAGAAGTTCGAGGAAGAAGAACAGGAAGAAGACGACTGGAGCACAGACGAGGACTCAGAAGACACAGAAGACTATGATTATGAGGAATCAGACGAAGAATTCTAAATAACCCCTTTAAAAAAATTCTTTTTCTAAAATTTTTCAGGTTCTTTTCCTCTACTTTTCTATTTTTTTATTTTATGTTTTTTATTTTATGATTACTGTTAATTAGGATTAAATTAGAAATGGATGCCTGCGTATAAGGCTTTATTGTGCGCTGTGAGCTCTTCCTCTATTCTCAGTAATTGATTGAATTTTGCTGTCCTTTCGCCCCTGCATGGAGCCCCTGTCTTTATAAGGCCTGAATTAATGCCTACTGCTAAGTCTGCAATGAATGAGTCCTCTGTTTCTCCGCTCCTGTGGCTTACCATTACCCTCCATTTGCCGTTGAATGCTGTCTGGGCTGACTCTAATGCCTCGCTTAAAGTGCCTACCTGGTTCACCTTAAGCAGGAGGGCATTGCATGCCTTTAAGTCAACTGCTTTCTTTATCCTGTCAGCCCTGGAGACAAACAGGTCGTCCCCTATGACAAGGATTTTTTCTCCTGTCTTCTTGTTCAATTCAATGAACGAATTCCAGTCCTCCTCCGCGAAGGGGTCTTCAAAGGAAAGCATTGGGTAAGCCTTCTTTAATTCAAGATAGTAATGCACTAATTCCTCGCTCTTAAGCTTCATTCCTTCAATTACATAGCGCTTGTTCTTGTAGAACTGCGAGGCAGCAGCATCTATGCCTAACTTCACCTTTTTCTCGTATCCCAGTTCCCTTGCTGCTTCAAGGATTAATTCAAAGGCGTCTGTTGTCTTCCTTAAATTTGGGGCAAAGCCTCCTTCATCACCGTAATTGGCATCGCTTTTGCCGTGCTTTTTTATTATAATCTTCTTTAATTCATGGTGTATTTCTGAACCGCACCTTAAAGCATCAGAAAAGGACTTGAAGTCTATTGGATACAACAAGAATTCCTGGATGCTCAAATTATTTGATGCGTGAGCTCCCCCATTAATCATATTGAATGCAGGCACAGGAAGAGAAAAAAGCTTGTTCTTGATTAATTCAGCCAAGTATTCAAACAAGGGCATTTCAGAGCATAATGCTCCATTCCTTGCGACAGCAAGGCTTACAGCAAGTATTGCATTGGCCCCTAACTTGGATTTATTTGGGGTGCCATCCAATTCAATCATTGCCCTGTCAATGCGCTTTTGCTCTTTTACGTCCATTCCAATCAACTTTTGTGCTATAACCTTGTTCACATTGCTTACAGCCTTCAATACACTCTGCCCTAAATAGTCTTTCTCGTTGTCTCTAAGCTCTAATGCCTCCAGGCTTCCTCTTGATGCACCGCTTGGAACAATTGCGCAGGAAATAAATCTCTTGGTGTGCACTTCAGCTTCAATTGTTGGATTGCCCCTTGAGTCCAAAACCTGCCTTGCCTTGATTTTCACGATTTTGCTCATTTTTATTTCACTTCTATTACAACTAAAACAAAAATATTTAAATTAGGTAGCCCTAATTATTTCATTAGGCCTGAAAGGAGGAATAATTAATGCCTTTAACCCCGCTTGACGCCCAAAAAAAAGAAGAAAAAAGAAAGCAATTAATTGCAGGCGTAAGGAGAACGCCAAACAAGGGAATAATGATTTCTTTCGTGAAAGCAAAAAAAGATTAAAGAAAAAAGAATAATTCGGTGCTTTGCAAATGGACAACTTTGACTTGAAGCTTTTCTCAGGAAACTCTAACAGGAAATTGGCTGAAGCTATCGCCTTTGAACTGAATTTAGGCTTGAGCGACTGCTTTGCAGGCAAATTCAGCGACGGGGAAGTCAACCTGAAAATAAACGAATCCATCAGGGGAAAAGATGTTTTCTTCATTCAATCGCTTTGTGCGCCCCAGAACGACAGTTTAATGGAGCTCCTTGTTTTTTTGGATGCAGCCAAAAGGGCTTCAGCCGGAAGAATCACTGCAGTAGTTCCATATTACGGCTATGGAAGGCAGGACCACAAGATTGGCGCAAGAGACCCTATATCAGCAAAGCTTGTTGCAGACCTGATTTCTGTTGCTGGAGCCCAAAGAATGCTTTCAATTGACCTGCATTCAGCCCCAATCCAAGGATTCTTTGATATTCCTGTTGATAACTTAGATTCTGCTTACATTGTAGCTGATTTTATTCACAAGCACAGGAAAGAATTGCTTAAAGACCTTGTAATAATAAGCCCTGACACAGGAGGCGTCAGAAGGGCAAGGGCTTTCTCAAGGCTTCTTCCAGGGGCAGGAATTGCAATTGTTGACAAAATGAGGCCCAAAGAAAATGTAGCTGAAGTATTCAATGTGATTGGGGAAGTTAAGGGAAAGACCTGCATTATGTTCGACGACATGGTTGACACAGCAGGCTCTCTCACTCTAGGGTCCAAGGCCTTGAAGGACAACGGGGCAAAAAAGATTTTCGCTTACTGCACTCACGGCGTCCTCTCAGGCAAGGCAATAGAAAACATTAATGCTTCACCCATAGAGAAATTGTTTGTTTCTGATTCAATTCCCTTGAACGGCAAGGAAAGCAGCAAAATAGAGCAGATAACAATTGCCCCCCTACTCGCCAAAGCAATAAAGAACATCCACAAAAACCTTTCAGTCAGCGAATTATTCGAAACAGAAAAAGCCAGGCAGGAAAAAATTGTTTAAAAATTAATTATTTGCAGTCAGCCGGGCAATTGCACTTGTTCTCTCTTGCATCGCATACTCCGTCACCGCATTTAGTGCAATAGGATGCCCCAACGCATGCCGGAGGGCAATTATTGTTTGCATCAGGCTTACTGCAGCCAATTGCAGTTAATCCTTCGCAACAGGGCTTTGCTCCAGGAACAACAGCATAGCTTTCGCCTTCAGGAATGCATATTGGAAGCTTTTTGCATATTTTATCAATACATCTTGCCTCGTAATTGTCATTAATTAATTTTATCGGGCAGCCTGGGTCAGGACCGCAGTCTGAAGGCCTGAATCCTGCCTGCTGTAATTTGAATGTTTCAAAAGAGTTTTTGTTTACCGCAATCCATTTGTCTAAAGAATAATCAACTTCTAGACAGGCAACAGGCCAACAAGCCTTAAAATTCACGTCCCTATCTATGAGAAGGCAGTCATTATCTGTACTGCACTGAATGCTTAAATTGTTTATTGGCACTTTAGGGCATTCATCAAATTCACGGTTTTTTGCTGGATTCCTGCCCACTGCTGTGCCGTCAGGGCAGAGCTTTGCTTCCATTGTGCAGGATTTATTGGGGGTACGCTTTGAGTGCAGCCGCTCAAAACAAGTCCAGCAATAATTAAACCAAAAACTGCATACAAATAGTATTTTGGTTTCATTCAATAATAATTGGAATTCAGCTGTTAATAAGGCTTTCTTTTTTGGAAGGTTTTTTTATTTCTTTGCCTTCATTTAATTCTAATTATGCGCTACCTGATTATTTCTGACATTCACGCAAACTCGGAGGCATTGAATGCAGTGCTTGAATCAGCCAAAAGATATTATTGCGACAGACTCCTCTGCCTTGGAGACATTGTGTCTTACGGCGCTGAACCAAACGAATGCATTGAAGTGCTCAGGAAACAGGAAGGTCTGCTCTGCATTATGGGAAACTCTGATGCAGCCTCTGCTGGAATAATTGGCACTGAATTATTCACTGAAAATGCAGCGCAATGCGTTGAATGGACAAAAAAGCAATTGACTGAAAGCAGCAGGAATTTTCTTTCTCATCTTCCAAAATTCTTTTCAATGCAGTTCATGCTTGCAGTGCACGGCACAAACAATGATCCTTTGCTCGAATACATGGATGAAGAAAAAGCAGAATTGTGCCTGAAGCAGGTAGTGGAAGATTTAGTTATTGTAGGCCACACGCATAAACCATTCTATTATGAAGCAAAAGCAAGAGACTTTATCCCAATTGTTGGAGACAGCACAATCAATTTTTCAGGGAAGAGAATGGTTGCAAGCATTCCTTCTGTAGGACAGCCACGCGACGAAAACCCCAAAGCAGGTTACGCAGTGCTCGATTTCCAGAAAAGAAGCTTGGAAATAAGAAGGATTGAATACAACTATAAGTTAACCCAAGAAAAAATCAGGAAAGCAGGCCTCCCGGAAATAGAAGCAGAAAGGTTGGAGAAAGGGATTTAGCAAATGCCAAAAAAACCTTTTAAACCAAAAGCCAGAGGCCCAGCTTATTACGTTGAAAGAGTCAAAAATAAAATAAACCTGCAAAGGGAAAAATTTGACGCCAATGTCAAATACCTTCAGAGAAAAAATATTACTTGGGTCAAGGACAGGAGTTATTTTGATTATAACAGCTTTTTTTATCAAGCTCTCGGAACAACTATTGTTGAAGCCCTTGCAAAGATGCAAAGAAAAAAAGGAAAACCCTTAATAATTTTAGAAGATGGCTCAGGCACTGGTCGGGCTCTAGAAGAATTAAAACTTAGGTTATTAGAAAAAAAAGTGCCTAACAAAACAATCGCGCTTTCTTTATTTCCTGATGATGCTTTAATGGCAAGAAAAGCAGGCGGGAAAATAGACGAGGTAATTATTGGGCCCGCAGAACATTATGTGCCAAAAAAGCCAGTTGACGCAATAATCTCAACAAGAGGTTCTATTGCCTATACTGCACCTTTCATAAGAAAAGACCACCTGTTAAAGTTTGCTTATTCCCTGAAGAAAGGCGGGATAATGATGGTTAATTTTGAAGTCCCCAAAGAATTAAAACCAACCAAAAAAGAATCTTTCAGCATACAATTCAAAAAAATAGATTTTCAAAGTACCCTAAAAGGAATTGAAAGGGCTTTTGAAAAAAGAGGCTTTAAAGCAAAATTTTATCCACAGACAGAGACACTCAACACATACATACTAATTGTAAGAAGAATAAAATAATTTAAGCAAATTTTTTCACTTTATCCATTTTTTTACGAAAGCTTTAAAAATAATTATGAATATATATTTATAATACATTTTGGAGGTGCAAAATATGCCTTTTAGAGACGGAACCGGCCCTCTTGGTCGCGGGACCCTTACTGGAAAAGGATTTGGGCCGTGCGGAAGAGGCTTTGCTTTTAGGAGGGGCTTAAGCAGATTTAGTTTTTCTGAACCAATAACTTTAACACAAGAAGAGCAAAAGAAAATCTTGGAAGAAGAAATTAAAGAAATTGAAGCAGAAAAAAAAGCAATCGAAAAAAAATTGGAAGAATTAAAAGAGTGAAATATTGAATGCCCAGGCCAAGACTTTGCAGGAGGGTAAGTTTTCATCCAGATATAACTTACTTCAAGCCTGCGGGAATTAGGATGAAGCAACTGGAAGAATCAACCATATCATTTGATGAGTTTGAGGCTGTGAGATTAAAGGATTTATTAGGCTTGGAACAAGAGGAAGCAGCAAAAAAAATGAACATCTCGCAGCCAACCTTTCACAGGCTGGTGTTGTCAGCAAGAAAAAAGATAGCTGACGCCATTGTAAACGGAAAAGCAATAAAAATTGAAGGAGGCTTCTGCAAATTCAGTAAATAAACTCTAATCCTAATTCTTCTGCCAGTTTTAAGGCCTTGCTTAATTCTTCTGCTGTGATTCTTCTCCTGAGCTCAAAGAATTCATATGATTTATAGTCTGGATGGAATTGGTCCATGATGTTCACTACAGCCTTGTCCTTGAATTTTTCTGCGATGAATTTTAGGACTGGAGAAGTGCAGCACTCGAAATGCCCTGGCAGCATTAAATGCCTTACAACCATTTCAGAGTCATTGAATGCAAGCACATGATTCCTTTTCACTACATCAAGATAATTGGGGGCATTAGAGTACTTTAAAGCGCATTCATTGCTACCGTACTTGAAGTCCGAGAGAAAGACATCAATTGTTCCTTTCAGGAGCTCCATTGCTTTCTCGCTCATAAAAAAATTGGAATTCCATATTACAGGAACATTAAGGTCAATACGGTTCAATGCATCAAGAATAAATGGAAGCTGTGGTGTTGGGCTTCCTCCAACCAAGTTCAAGTTCCTGCAATTGTTTGCGTTCAAGAAGGTTTTTGCCAATTGCTCTACGCTTGATTCTTCTCCTTGGTCTAGCTGGCTTGCCTGAAAGTTTTGGCAGTAAACGCAATTCAGATTGCAGCCAGAAAAGAAGACAGTAAAGGAAGGCACAAAAAATGGCTCTTCCCCGAAATGCTCGAAAGCAGAATTCACTTTAGGGCCTAAAACCCTGCAATAGCCTTTTTTTCCTTCCATCCTCTTTGCATTGCATTTTCTCTCGCATAAAGTGCAGGAAGCCATTAGCTCGTAAGCCTGCTCCACCTTGCTCTGCAGTTTTCCCAAATCCTTTAAAGCCAGATACTTTGGCTTTGCCTTTCCTTCAAGTATTGCCTGATAGTTTTTGAGTGCGTACATAAAGTAATAAATACAAGTTAAGATTTATTTAATTTAATATGCTTAAAATTCCCAAAATCAAAATAAAAATATTCCCCAATAAAAAGACAATCAATTTTGTTGACTTGGGCTGCGGAAAAGGAGATTTAATTAGGAGGTTTGGGAAAGACGGCAAAAGAGTTATTGGGGTTGACAATTGGTATTCAGTAAAATCTTCTGAAAAGATAAAAAAATCAGATATGTTCAAGTTTTTGAAAAAACAGAGAAGCAATTCAATAAAAGTAATTAATTCTGACATGTCTTTGGCTTTTGGAACTGATATTTATACTTACGGCAAAAAACGCGAGGTCTACAAGGAAATAAAAAGAGTGCTGGTAAAAAACGGAAGGCTGATACTAACTTGCCGTAAATTTCACGCAGAAAAAGAAATTGAATTATTGAAAGAAGCCGGATATGAAGTTTACTCCAGGCCATTAAAAGAAAAAGAAACAGAAAAAACACCTTGGATAAAATTCGAAAAATATATGAGCTCTGATGACAGCTCTAAACCCCATATTATTTTTGCTGTAAAGCGCAAATGAAACTGATGCTTAGGTTTTCGCCTAACTATTTCTTCAAGTATTTAAAGACCCTTAAACATAATTTGTTTTAAAGGTGATTTTGTTCTATGAAGGCAAAGAATTTATTGATTCTGTTACTCGTGCTAATATTAATTTTAAGCCCGCTTGTTTCAGCCAAAACTTCTTCTTCATACTTTCACTCGAACGACTATTATGTTGTGACTTTTGACGGAGAAGGGGATGCAATTGTTTCAGCTAAACTGGTTATAGATAATTTCACTGACTCTTCAATTAAAAAATTTGACTTGGAGATTCCGGGAAGGGCAAAGATATACAAGGCTGTACTAGAACCTTATGGTTATCCTTATCCTGTGCCATTATATGGCGCAGAACAAATTATTGAAAAGCCTGTGGCTCCTGACTACTATCCTTACCCGCAATACCAGAACCAGAAAATAGACTTCACTTACGATTATACCTCTGACTCAACTTTAGTACACTTGGAGCTCCCTTACAGCATTCAGCCTAACTCTCAGGCAGCAATTGTATTACTGTACAAGATTTTAGGCTACGCAGAAAAAGATTTTCTGGGAACATTCAATTTTGACTTCAAGACTGTTGTGGACAACAAGGCTGCATTGATTCAGAATGTAAGGGTTGCAGTGAACGTGCAGGAAGGCCTTTATCTTAAAGGAGGCCAGGCAAAGGTTGAATACAAGCCTGAATTCTTTGGCTCAGGTGCAGTAAGCAAAATGGCTTCAGCTGAGGTTTCTTCTTCTTATTACAGGGACTACTCTCAGGCAATAGAGTATTCTCAGGGAGAAATCGTGAAGACTGCCTCAAATCTTGATCCATTTGAGTCATTTCACTTGAAAGGATCTTATTCAGACAACTGGCTGCTTTTATTTTTGGGCGACATAGCATTATGGATTATAATATTAATTGTGATTGGGTTCACTGCAAAGAATTTAATTTTAAGCAAGATTTTTTGGGGAAGAGAGGAAAAGCAGTTCTTTGAGCCTAAAAGGACTGCAAGAGAAAAAAGAGAATTAAGGGGAGAGGAAGAGAAGGGAATTGGCTTTATTGCGTTGGTTGGATTCCTTTCTGCTTTGGGCATAATTGCCTTCTGGTGGTTTTATGCAGTGATTGTTTCTGCCTTATTTTCAATTGTGGGCTACATGAATCCTGCTTTGATTGGATTGCTCTTTTTCCTGATTGGATTAATTGTGAGCGGGGCACTATTGATTGGCCTTCCAATATATTACGGGAACAGGAAAGGCTTTGGGTTTGGAGCAATGATTCTGATGAGCACTGTTCTATGGCTTTTAGTGCTTGCAGTTGTTTCGCTGATAATTGTTGGAATTCTTGCCCCTCCAATTTACGCGTACCCAGCCATGGCTGACTGATGTTTTTCACCCCCCATTCCAGCCGGCTTTTTTTGAAGGCCGGCTATCTTTTTTAATTTTTTGGAATCCAAATTATTCTATCTGTATGATTAGCTCTAATTATAGGCATAAGACAAAGGGCTTTACTGATTCAATTGGGGGAATGCTTGCAGGCATTGGGCTGAAGGCAAACCATGTCACAATGCTTTCAGTTGTTCTGGCTATAGTAACTGCTTTTGCCATAATTAAAGGCCAATGGCTTGCCGGAGGAATATTGATCCTGGTTACTGGGGCAATGGATGCATTGGATGGGGCAGTTGCAAGGGCGACAAATTCTTCAACTAAATTTGGCTCTTATTTTGATGCTGTAACTGACAGGTATGTTGAGGCAGTAATTTTCTTTGCAATAGGCCTTTCATCTGGCTTATGGGTTCTTGTATTCATTGCATTCCTCGGTTCAATTATTACCTCTTATAACAAGGCAAGGGCTGCAATTGAAGTTAAAGTGGAGAATGCCAACTGGCCTGAGCTCTTAGAGAGAACTGAAAGAATTCTGTTGTTAGGGATTGGGTTGATTGCTTTCGGAATTTACTCAAAAGAAATTTTTTCTTTCACCCTTCTTTTCTGGTTCCTGCTTGCACTGGCAATCCTTTCTAATTTGAGCGCTATCCAGAGGTTTTTCAGGGCAAAAAAATTAATTGAAAAGCCAAAAACAAAGAGGAAAGCAAAAGGGATTTAAATAAGAAAAGATGTAATACTTTTAGGGTGATTATATTTGGGTCTTTTTGGCAGAATTTTAGCAAAACAGGTAAAAAAGGAAGAAGGCTATACCAATAAAGCGAAATGGGCTACAAGCAATCCTGCGCCTGACTCCTATGAGGCAGAATTAAGGCAGAGGTTCTTGGAGAAGTTCAATGAAGCAAGGCTTAATCCATTCATTAAAGAAACAGTTTTAGAATCAATGGTGCGGGACCCTGTGTATGCAGAAAAGATTATACTCAAGTTAAGCAAGTACAGCAGCCATGCCCAAGAAAATTTTGCTGCAGACATCAGGAGAATGAACCAGGATCAGACAAGGAAATATCTTGAAAGACTTTAGAGTGAATTAAATGGGAAAATTACTGGACGCATTATTCAAGGGAAAAAATCAGGACAAAGGAAAATTCGATGAATACTCAGAGGAAACAAAAAGGCTGTTATACGAGCAGAAAGTAAAAGAAATAAATGAAACAAGGAGAGCAGAATTAAGCACTATGCTTGAACACTCAGGCATTGACCTGTCAGTCAAGCCCATTGTATTGGATGCAATGGTGAAAGAGCCGGGCTTTGCACCGGAAATAATAGAAAAGTTGAGCAGGTTCTCTCCAATAGGCCAGAAGAGAATGGCAATGCCCTTAAAAGGCATGCCTAAAGAAAAGATAAGGGCATACATCGAAAGCCTCTGATTCTAATTTTTTGGGAATAATTAACCATTTAATCCTTTTTTTACAATTAATATTTACCGGCTGATTATTATGATTGAATTCCAGGAGAAGAAATATTCTGACAAAGAAATTTATTCAATCCTGAATCCCTTGCTTGGGGAATGGTTCAAGGAGAGATTCGGCTCTTTCACTGAACCGCAAAGATATTCAATAATAAACATCCACAACCAGGAGAACACTCTAATTACTGCTGTAACTGGCTCAGGGAAAACCCTTTCAGCATTCACTGCAATATTAAATGAATTGGTTTCCCTTTCAGAGGCAGGGCAATTGGAAGACAGGGTTTACTGCATTTACATTTCACCCCTCCGGGCACTCAATAATGATATCTCAAGAAATCTGAGAGAGCCATTGGAAGAAATTGAAAAAAAGGCAGAAAAAAAAGCAAAGAAAATCAATGTAAGGATTGGGGTGAGAACAGGGGACACAACGCCAAGCGAGAGAGCCTCAATGATGAGGAAGCCTGTACACATTTTAATTACAACTCCAGAGTCATTGGCGATAATTCTTAATGCCCCGAAATTCAGGCTTCTTCTCTCCAAAGTGAAATGGTGCATTATAGATGAAATACACTCGCTTGCAGAATCAAAGAGAGGCGTTCACCTCTCCATTTCACTGGAAAGGCTGCAAAGGCTTTCGCCAGGATTATGCAGGATTGGATTGAGCGCTACAATTGCCCCAATAGATGAGGTAGCGGAATTTCTTGTAGGGGAAGAAAAAGGAAAGCCGAGAGACTGCAAGATTGTGGATGTTAAGTTAGAGAAGAAATTGAACATGAAGGTAATTTCTCCCCTTCCTAACATGGTTGATGTCACACAGGAGCAAGTGCATAATGCATTGTACAATTTGCTGGATGAATTGATTCAGGCACACAAGACAACACTTGTATTCACTAACACGAGAAGCGCAACAGAAAGGGTAGTGCACCACCTGAAAGAGAAGTTCCCAAAGAATTACACTGCAAACATTGGAGCCCATCATTCTTCCTTGAGCAGGGAGCTTAGATTGAATGTAGAGGAAAGGCTGAAGAAAGGAGAATTAAAGGTTGTTGTTTCTTCCACCTCGCTTGAATTGGGAATAGATATTGGATACATTGACTTGGTTGTATTATTAGGCAGCCCTAAAAGCGTTGCAAGGGCGCTGCAAAGGATTGGAAGGTCTGGCCATAAACTGCACGACGAAATTAAAGGCAGGATTATTGTGCTTGACAGGGACGACCTCATTGAATGCTCTGTCCTTCTCAAGAATGCTTTAGAGCACAAGATTGACAGGATTCAAATTCCAAAAAATTGTTTGGATGTACTTGCACAGCAATTGCTTGGAATTGCATTGGAAGGAAAACAGCACTCAGAGGAAGCATTCAAGCTCATAAGGCAGAGCTATTGCTACAAGAGCCTTGAAAGAAATGACTTTTATGAAGTGCTCTCTTATCTTGCAGGCGAATATTCTAGTTTGGAGGTAAGGCATGTTTACGGAAAGATCTGGTTTGATGAGAAAACAAAGATGTTCGGCAAAAAGGGAAAAATGACTAGAACTATTTACATGACAAATGTAGGCACTATTCCAGATGAAGCAAAGATTACAGTCAAATTAGGAGAACAAAAGATTGGAACAATAGATGAAGGCTTCCTTGAAAGGCTGCATAAAGGGGATGTCTTTGTGTTAGGAGGCCAAAGCTATGAATTTTTGTTTGCTAGAGGAATGACTGCGCAGGTGAAGAGCGCTTTCAAGAGGCCTCCTACAGTTCCAAGCTGGGTTTCGGAAATGCTTCCCTTATCCTTTGATCTTTCGCTGGAAATACAGAAGTTCAGGTGTTTGATGGAAGAAAAATTCCGTGCAAAAAAGACAAAAAAGGAAATACTGCAATTCATTCACTCTTATTTGTATGTTGAAGAGAATGCAGGGAACGCAATCTATGAATACTTTAAAGAGCAGTTTTTGTACGCTGAAATTCCAACTACAAAAAAATTATTGATTGAAGTGTACAAGGAAGCCAATTTGAGCCATATAATATTCCATTCGCTTTATGGGAGAAGAACAAATGATGCCCTGAGCAGGGCTTATGCTTTTGCCTTGAGCAGGCTAATCCATAAAGATGTCGAGATTTCAATGAATGACAATGGTTTTGTGCTTTCGGCTGACACAAAAATTCCATTAGAAAGGACACTTTCATTAGTAAAGAGCTCTGAGCTCAAGAGATTGCTTGAATCAGCAATTGAGAGGACTGAGGTTTTGGGAAGGAGGTTCAGGCACTGTGCTGTGCGTTCCCTTATGATTCTGCGCTCCTATAAAGGCTACGAAAAGAGCGCTGGAAAACAGCAGATGGCTTCAAGGCTTCTGTTGAGTGCAGTGAAAAGGATTTCAGAAGAATTTCCAATATTGAAGGAAGCCAGAAGGGAAGTGCTTGAAGATTTAATGGATTTGGATCATGCAACAAGAGTGATTAAGGGAATTGAAGACAAATTAATCAAAACCAAAATCATTCTCACTGAAATTCCCTCTCCTTTTGCATTCAATCTTGCACTGCAGGGCTACATGGACTTAATGCGCATGGAATCCAAGCTCCAGTTCATCAAAAGGTTGCACGAGCAGATACAGCAGAAGATAAAGGAGAAAGAGGAAAAATGATTTATTCCGATCTTCTTACTTTAAACACATTGTATGCTATTAAATCTTTTCCTGTGCTGTCCTTCAAAATATTTCCTTGAGTATTTGTTAATTCTACATATGCCCTATAAGCGCCTTCTGTATTAACAATAATGTTTGCATTATTCCAGAAGGAATCCAAAGCCAGATTGTCCAGCATTGGGATTATCTGCTTTGATTTATTCAATATTATTTGCTTGTCAGTCCAGTTTCCTGCTGGATCTGCTTGCTGTAGTTTCATTGTCACGTAAACATTTGTGTCTTTTTCGTTTTCGCTTAAAATCTTTGATTCTGCTTTTGCCGGAACCTGGAAGGTGTATTGCAGGGAGTTCCCTGAATCATCTTTGGCTAGAATTTTTATTGAATACATTTTAGTGCTTGCAACTTCTATTGGAATATTCACTGAATTGACTGTTTTGTCTGCATTTAATTGCACTACAAGGTTCTTCCATCCGCTTCCAGTATTATAAGAAACATCAACTGAATTGATTATTCCTCCAATTGGGTCCAACTCAAAGTACAAGGTATTTACTTTTCCTTCATTCAAATAGATGGTGTCAGTCAGCTTGTTGTTTGATTTAAGCTCAAAGTACTTGAAAGAAGGCGGGTCTTTATCATTTAAAGTAGTGTCAAATTCTGCTGCAACATTTGAAGTAAATAAGTTTCCGTCAATCAAATAATTCCTGTCAATAGAAAAAGTATATTTTTCCCGGCCTCTAGGCAAATTAATATAAGTCTCGAAACTTAAATAGCAATCATACCATTGCCCAACATAAATATTCCCATCTGATACTAATTCATTGTTTTGATATAATTTGAAAGGCAGATTTTTACTGTGCTCAAGATCAAGCGATTGAGTGAAATATAACGCCCCGCAAAAATTTTTGTAGTTTTTTAATACCATATCATAATCTGAATACTCATTAATAAATTGTCCATACCATACGATTGGCTCTAAGCCAATGTTGATTTTATTGTTGTACAATGCAGGCCAACTTCCATAATCAATATATTGGCGGAATAATCTCTCAATACTGTTTGATTTTATTATGTAATTTAAATAATCATATTTTGGGAGCACAAATTCATTGGTATCATATAAAGAAAATATATTCGAAAAATATGTTTCATTTTCAGGGAACGGTTTGTAATGAACTAGAGATTTGAATGGTTTAGTGATTCCTTGCCGAGACTCATAACTCACGCATATTCGGCCTGCATATCCCATAAAACAATTTGAATACTTGGGAAAACTCTTATTTGCTGTATTATTAGAGTGGTATTCGATAATAACATCCCTGAAGTCCGCTGGATTGTTTTCAAATAATGAGTTTCCATTTAATCCGTGCTTTATAAAATTTATGTAATATCCTTCAACTTTGTTAGATTCATTATAAGTCGGGTATGCAAATGGTTGAATATCATGGGCTTGATAAGCAAAAATATAATTGTCACTTACATTTGAAAAGAAATAATTATGATAAGAAGAAAAAAGGCCCCCGTTACCCAAAGTATAAAATAAAAGAACACTTTTCATGCTAAAATAAAATATCTCTCCTTCTGGATAATATTTTTTTCCGCTTAGGTCTTTTAAATTAACTGAAATTTTATTTACTGCATCTGCTTTGTTTATGAGTATTAATCTTGCCCCGTCAATAAAAACATTTTCTTTTACTACAAAATATTTATCTGCCTGGCTCCAATCATCCCATACTACTATTACGTCATATTTTGGCTTATCTAATAAAAATCTTGTGGGGCCGCCTTCTTTTGCTACTCCAATCAATAAAGAATCTCCGTCTGTTACAAAAATCCTGCTCGGAGTTTCAACATAATTTACATCTAACACAAAATATTTTATTATTTTGAACGTAATTTCTTTTGTTTGCAGTGGGTTTCTTAAAATTATTTTTCCAGTATAAACCCTATTTGGTACTGCCTGATTATTTACTTTAATATTAAATGTAAAAAAGCTGCTTCCGCTGGGAGAAATATGAATAGTGTCATTAGATAATAATACTTCAATACCACTTTGAGGGCCAGAAGCTGAAATGTTAAAGTCTTGGCCGACGTCAGTTCTCAAATTTTTTACTTCAATTATTTGTGATTGTTCATATTGCAAAAGATTAGGATTGTCTGATAATTCAATCTCTGCTTGCGTTGCTATTCTATCTTTTACCATTATATTAAATGGAACTCTTAGGTTTTGTATTCCAGAAGTAGCATTTATTTTTCCTTTTGCAATAAAGTTACTTGGAACCTTATCATTGTCTATTTTTATTGTTGCTTGAAATTTACTGCTTGAATTGGCGGGCACCACTACTTTTTTCAGGTTAAAAGACACTTCAATTCCGTCTTGAGTTGTTTCTGCGGAGAGATCAAAAGTAATAGAATTATTTGTAAGATTTTTTATTGTTAATTCTTGTGTTTTAACCCAATACTTTTCAGTTGGAACATCATCATAATTTAACATAAAAGGAGTCATTTGGGCACTCAATGTCATTTGCGCTGAAGCAAAAACATTAACAAGCCCTGCCCCTTGAGTGTACTGATCAAATCCTAAATCTACTGCATTGGCTTTTAATACATCTTTTACTTCTTGAGAACTCCATTCTGGGTGAAGTTGTCTCAACAAAGCTACTGCCCCTGCAACGTGTGGTGACGCCATGCTGGTTCCACTTAACAAAACATGTTTGTCATCCAAACACGATGAATAATTAGGATTAAAGTTCCATGGCTTAAAATCTGGTTGCCTTGCAGCACAAATTAAAACTCCTGGGGCAACAACATCAGGCTTTACTATCAGATTTCCGTTTAAATCATAAACAGGACCTCTTGAACTAAAAAAAGCAATATTTGAGTCGCAATAACTTCCAACCTGTGATGGCTTGCAGCTTGCACCGACAGTTATTGCAGTTCTTGCAGTTCCAGGCGAGCCAATTGTTTGAGAACCAGGACCAGAATTTCCTGCTGCAATAACAGAAACAACACCAGCACTATTTGCATTATCTACTGCCTGAGAAATAGGATCATCAGGGTCTCCTGGGCCCCCCAAACTCATGTTAATGACATCAAGATGATCAGAAAAGTCTCCGTCATTATTTGGATCTACTGCTCTATTAATTCCAGCTATTATATTATCAAATGAACCAAATCCAGCTAAATTTAATACCTTATAGGCGTACAAGGTTGCTTCTGGTGCAACCCCCACTGTTGTTCCATTTCCTGCAGCTATCCCTGCAACGTGAGTTCCATGGCCGTGATCGTCCATTGGGTCAGCATCATTGTTAACGAAATCATATCCTCCTTCAACCTTACACCCTGGGCCAAAGCAGCCGCCCAAGTCCGGGTGAGTATAATCAACTCCTGTATCAATTATTGCAATCTTTATTCCTTTTCCAGTAACAGAATTATTGTTTGCATCTACCAACTGCCACACTTCTGGGGCGTGAATTAACTGGACACTATCATATAAGATTGCTTTCACTTGATTGTTTGGATAAACCTTTGAAATGAAATCCAAATTTTTAATTTTATCAAGTTCAGCCTGCGAAACATTCAATGCCATTCCATTGAATACTTTAGTGTATTCACCTAAAAGCTTGCCATCAAAATCAGCTATTTCCTTTTTTACTCCTTCCTTATACTCAACATGCTTTTGATTCAGAAAATTATTGTAAGCAATCAGCCCTGCAGGCAAAACCTTTTTTTTAGCATTCTCCTGCTCTCTTTTATATTCTAAAACAGCACTCTCCTTGAATTGAACAATAAATCCTTTTGATTTAAGCAGGTCAATCTCTTTTCCTGTTGAGTCATAGACTTTAGGGTTTTCTGCAGGGGAAACAATGGTGTAAGGCGGGCTTCCCCCGATAATTTCATAGTTTTTGGCTTCATTGTCTTTTGAGATTGTTTGGAATACAAATTTTGAAGAAGTATTTTGTGCGCCGGCTAAACCTATTTCTGAGGCAAGAGGGTCTGTTAGTTTCACTTGCTCTCCCACTGTATAAAAGGGTTTTTCTGTTTTTACTTTAACCTCAAGCTTCCCACAATCCTGCGGGCAGTTTTCTATTGTGTCCTGGAAATTGCATGAACCGTCACCGCAACCGCATAAATACTTTGTTCCGGCCATCTGCGCTACAGCCATTTTCTTGCAGGCATTACCAATACAATCACACAAATTTGTATAGGTAGGGGGAGGGCAGTTATTGCAGGGAATACAGCTTGCTTCAGCGCAGAAGGAATATTTCATGCAGTCATTCATTGTCTTGCAGTAATATGGCGTTGGAACTTTAGCCAAGGCCTTCCCGCTGGAATCTGAGTTTGGTTGAGTGCAACCGATAAAAAACAGCAAAAACATAATTAAAGAAAAGGAAACAATTAGAATGATTCTTTTGTCTGCGGTTTTCCTCATTCAAAGTAATTAAAGCATCAACCCCTATAAAAGCTTTTCTTAATTCAATTTAATTTATGCCAAAAACAAAAGAGAAAAAAGAAAAGCCAATTCTCCCGAACACTCGAATTATTGATTTGGCTTTATATTTTGAGGAAGAAAGAATTCTTGTGATTGCAGACCTGCATTTGGGTTATGAGGAGGCATTGAACAAGCAGGGCGTCCTGGTTCCAAGATTTAATTTCAACGAGACAAAGCAAAGGCTGAAGAAGATTTTTGAGAAAACCGGCAAAGTGCAAAAAGTAATTATTTTAGGGGACTTAAAGCATGAATTCGGCAGGATTTCAGAGCAGGAATGGAATGAAGTAATCCTTACCATAGAATTAATAGCAAAAAACTGCAACGAAATAATTTTGCTGAGAGGAAACCATGACACAATCCTTGGGCCTATTGCTTCCTGGAAGAATTTGAGCGTGAGAGAATTCTATTACCTTCCTGAAAAAAATTTGCTGTTCATTCACGGCAATGAAATGAAGTTCTTCAAGGAATTCAATGAAAGCGAAATTCTGGTCATAGGACACGAGCACCCTTCAGTCACCTTAACAGAGGGCGTGAAGCAGGAGAAATTCAAGTGCTTCCTTAAAGGCAGATGGTCAGGCAAAGTGCTTGTAGTGCTTCCATCATTCAATTCTTTTTCTGAGGGAACAGACGTAACCAAAGAAAAACTTCTCTCGCCATTCCTCCAGCAAGGCCTAGAGGAATTCGAGGCCTGGGCAATAGAAGACAAACCATACTATTTTGGGAAATTGAAGGAATTATAATTAGGTTAAAACTATGTTATTTTTTTGCAATTAAAATTGCTATGTGATGCTTATGTGGTTTTCCGTGTCTATCTTTTTTAATATAGTTTTCATATTTTATGATTTGCCAGTCTTTGTAAATTTCCTTTAATTCTGTTTCTTTAAAAAAATATAATCCGGGATATTTTTTCCATTCTGTATTTTTCGTTGTAAAAACACTTACTAAATTTAATCCTCCTTTGTTGGTGTGCTTCTTCATTTTTTTAATTAATTTTAAAGGGTTTGAGATTAGATCTAATACTGCAATACAAATGATAACATCATAATTTCTATTAAATTTAAAATTGGCAATGTCACCTACTATCCCTTTTACATGTAAGTTTCTTTTTTTGGCAAACATTAAAAATTTTTTTACAGCTGCCTTAGAAATATCAATGCCTGTAACACTGAATCCTTTTTTCGCAAGAAATAAAGCATTTCTACCTTCACCAACCCCAAAGTCAAGAACATCTCCAGATTTTACTATTTTTGGAATTTCTGCTAAATATTTATTAGGTGTTAGGCCCCAGAGTAACTTTTCTTTTCTGTATTTTTGTAATATTTCATTTTGAGATAAATAAGTCATTTATGACACTTCTTTATGTATTAATTTGGGGCCGCCGAGATTTGAACTCGGGTTTCTGGCTTTCTCGCGGACAACAAACAAGCCCTTTTTCTTTTGGGATAACGTAACAATTTCAAGCAAAGCTTGAAAAGTCCGTCCCGAAGCCAGGGTCCTGCCAAGCTAGACTACAGCCCCAAAACCGTTCCGTCAGTTTACGCTGGGGTACTACCTGCGCTTCGCTTGGTAGTACTTTGCAATCAAACAAAAGAATTAAAAATGAAAGCGAATTTAATATTATTCTATTTGTTTGTGTGCGGGAAAGATTATGGCAGAAAAGGAATTATTCAAGGCCGGAAGCAAGAGTGTGGACTCGGAATTCTTTTCTCCGCTCACAAAAGAATACAAGGCAGGAAAAACAAAATACATTGTAATCACAGGCTCTGTCATAAGCGGAATAGGAAAGGGAACATTAAGCAGCTCGCTGGCTAAACTGCTGAAGGACAGGGGCTTAAAGGTTGCTCCAATCAAGGCTGAAGCCTACTGGAATGTTGATGCAGGCACCTTGAATCCTTTCAGGCACGGTGAAGTGTTTGTGCTGGATGACGGAACAGAAACAGACTTGGATTTGGGGACTTACGAAAGGTTTATTGACGAAAACTTAAGCAAAGACAATTTCATTACTTCTGGGAGGATTTACTCTGAAATAATCGCAAAGGAGAGGAGAGGGGAATATTTAGGAAGGGACGTGCAGTTCATTCCTCATGTGACTGGAGAAATAAAGAAGTATTTCAGGGACCTGGCAGTGAAAAGCAGGGCGGACGCAGTATTAATAGAAATTGGCGGTACAGTGGGAGACTATGAGAACTTGTATTTGCTTGAGGCTGTAAGGCAGTTGATTTACGAGGAAGGCAAAGAGAATGTCTGCGTAATAAACATGACTTATATTTTTGCTCCGAAGAGCTTGGGGGAGCAGAAGAGCAAGGCAGCCCAATTGGGCATAAAGAAATTGGTTGAAATTGGAATTCTGCCTGACATCATAATCTGCAGGGGAGAAAACCCGATAAGGCAGAATATAAGGGAGAAGATTTCCTTGTTTGCAAATGTCCCAATGTATAGAGTAATAGGACTGCATGACATGAGCGATTTCTATAGCATTCCATTAAAATTAAGGGAGGTTGGATTGGATAAAGAGATTTTTGAGGTGCTGAAAATCCCTAAAAGGAAATTGAAGGGCAATGGAAGCACATTAAAGAAATGGACTGAAAAGATGACTTTAATCAAGCCAAAAAAAACAATTACAATTGGAATTGCAGGCAAGTACACAGGCCTGAGGGATTCTTACATCAGCATCCTGAAGGCTTTAGAGCACTGCGAGGCAGAATTAAGGGTTAAAATAAACATTAAATGGATTGAGACAACAGAAATTGATACTGGAAAGAAGAGCGCAAGACAGGAACTGAATGGAGTGCACGGACTGATTGTGCCAGGAGGCTTTGGAGCAAGAGGAATTGAAGGAAAGATTGAGTGCGTGAAATACTGCAGGGAGCACAACATTCCTTTTTTGGGGTTGTGCTTGGGTTTCCAGATGGCTTTAATTGAGTTCGCAAGAAATGTCTTAGGCCTAAAGAAAGCCAATTCAACTGAATTCAACCAGTCATGCTCTCCTGTAATTGACTTGCTGCCGGAACAAAAGAAATTAGGGGCAATGGGAGCAACAATGCGCTTGGGCGGCCATGACGTGGAAGTAAAACAAGGCACTAATGCATTCAAATTGTACGGAAAGAAAGTAATAAGGGAAAGGTTCAGGCACAGGTACGAGTGCAACCCTGAATTCATTGAAAGATTCGAAGAAAAAGGAATAGTCTTCTCAGGCAAGGCCCCTAAAAAGAACATAATGCAGATACTTGAACTGCCAAAGCATAAATTCTTTCTTGCAACCCAATTCCACCCTGAATTCACTTCCAGGCCTCTAAGGCCTAATCCCTGCTTTTATGGCTTCGTGAAGGCCTGCATTCAGGCTTTGGGACATAATTTTAGTGTGTTTTTAGGTTAGGATAACGATGTAGGCTCTTTTTCCAATATATTTTTTGGGAACGTCTGCTTTTGCTGATGTTCCGAATGGCGTTATGGTTCTTTCTAGTAT